>NZ_VCQZ01000012.1 GCF_005938195.1 Paenibacillus thermoaerophilus | reverse complement strand
ATCCGTTTTTACAATAACGAGCGATTACAGGCAAAACTAAACGGCCTCAGTCCCATGGAATTCAGGACCAAGGCCGCTTAACCGATTTTTATTTTTTTGTACTGTCTACTTGACGGGGGTCAGTTCACGCGGAAACAGCCCCTTCTTGTTAAGGCTGCCGGCTGCGAAGCACGGTCAGATTGCCCGTTAACGCATATGCGCCGAGCTGCGCCGGCAGCAGGTAGCTTTGACCGGGCGCAAGCGGAAGCTCGCCGCCGCTCCAAGAAATCTCGCCTTCGCCTTCCGCCACGATCAGGATGGTGAACGATTCCGGAGTCGTCTCGAGTTCCCAGCGGCCTTGCACGACGCCTTTGTCCGTGACGAAGTAAGGCGACGTCGCCAGCTCCAGCCATTCACCGGGACGGGAACCGGCGGTGCTCATTCGTTTTGCCCCGGCGCCTTCGTAGGCGGTAACGTTCAGCGAATCCTCGATGTGAAGCTCCCGGGGTTTGCCGTCGAGGCCGGGACGATCATAATCGTACAGGCGATAGGTCGTATCGGAATTTTGCTGGATCTCGGCCACCAGAACGCCGGAGCAGAGCGCATGGACCGTGCCGGCGGGGATGTAGAACGAATCGCCGGTTGAGACGGGAACCTCCTGCAGCGCGTCCATGATGCGTCCTTCCGAGATCGTCGCTTCCAGTGCGGCGCGGTCGATGCCGGGCTGCAAGCCGTAGATGATTTTGGCTCCCGGTTTGGCGTCGAGGATGTACCACATCTCCGTCTTGCCCAGCTCGCCCGGGGGCAGGCGGTCATAGCCGTCGCTGGGGTGCACCTGCACCGACAGATCGTCTTCGCAGTCGAGCAGCTTCACCAGCAGCGGGAAACGTCCGTCTTCGCGCATCGTCGTCCGGGTCCCGAACAGCTCGGCGCCGAAGCGCCCGCGCAAATCTTGCAGGGTTAGTCCCGCCAAATCGCCGTTGGCGACAACGCTGGAACCGTTGGGATGATCGGCGATCGTCCACGCTTCGCCGATGCGGCCTTCGGGCAGCCGGTAGCCGAATCGCTCCAGGTTGCGGCCGCCCCAGACGCGCTCTTTGAATTCGGGTTGAAACAACAGCGGATACCATTGCATGGCTAGTCAGTTCCTCTCCATGAATATGATGCTAGGGGATGGATCGGGCGTGTCCTTCCTTTTTACCGCCGCTTCTCGACGGCCAGCAAATAGGGCGCGGACGCCCGGCGGTTCTGAAATTGATAGCGCAACGCCTGGCAGCGCTCTTGCGGCAAAGCCGATGCCCACGCTTCGACTGCTGCGGCTTCTTCGCCGCCGCCGTCATGGCCGGGATACAGAACGACCGTCAGCACGCCGCCCGGCCGCAGCAGCTCCAGTGCCGCTTCGAGCGCGGGCAGAGTCGTGGCGGGCACGGTGATCACGGGCGCGGCTCCGGACTCGTCCTCGTATCCCGGCAAATACCCGAGATTAAACATCACGGCGTCGACGCGGCCCGCATGCTCCGCGGGCACCAATTCCCGCAGCTCGTGATGGCTGCGGCATTGGAGATCAAGCGTCCGCGGCGGCTCGGGCAACCCTTCGGCGAGCCTGCGGCGGGCGCGTTCGATCGCTTGCGGCTGGATGTCGCAGCCGTAGACGGCTCCCCGGGGCCCTACCCGCTTGCATAGGAACAGCGTGTCGACACCGTTCCCCACGGTGGCGTCGACGGCCGTCCCCCCGGCGTGGAGCCGTTCTTCCACCAGTTTTTGCGCGAAGCTGAGTACGGATAAAAAGCCCATCACACGCCTCCGTTTCGGCTGCCCGCGTACAGCTTGCCCTGCCACGTGTCGCGAGCGGCGAGTTCGGCGTCGATCGCGTTCAGCACCTCCCATTTGCGCAGGCTCCACATCGGCCCGATCAGCAGGTCGCGCGGAGCGTCGCCGGTGACGCGGTGCACGATCATCTCGGGAGGCAGGAATTCCAGCGTGTCGACGACCAGCTTCACGTATTCGTCCCGCTCCAGGAAACGAACAAGCCCCTGCTCGTACTGCTTGACCATCGGCGTTTTGCGCATCAGGTGCAGCAGGTGGATCTTGATCCCCTGAACGTCCATGGCGGCGACGGCACGGCTCGTCTCGAGCATCATCTCGTGCGTCTCCAGAGGCAGTCCGTAGATCACGTGGGCGCACACCCGGATTCCGTGTTTTCTGAGCTTTTCAACCGCCTTGTAATAACATTCGGTATCGTGGGCGCGGTTAATGATTTGCGAGGTGCGTTCGTGGATCGTCTGCAGCCCCATCTCCACCCACAGATAGGTGCGCTCGTTCAGCTCGGCCAAATAGTCGACGACATCATCGGGCAGGCAATCGGGTCTCGTGGCGATGGACAAGCCGACGACGCCGGGCTGCTCCAGGATGACTTCGTAATATTCCCGCAGCTCCTTGACGGGGGCGTAGGTGTTCGTATAGGCTTGGAAATATCCGATGTACCGCGCGTCCGGCCACTTCTTGTGCTGGCGGTCGCGGATCGTGTTGAACTGGGTGACGAGATCGTCTCTGCGGCGTCCCGCAAAATCGCCGGACCCGCGCGCGCTGCAGAACGTGCAGCCGCCCGTTGCGATCGTTCCGTCCCGGTTCGGGCACGTAAACCCCGCGTCGAGCATGACTTTGAACACTTTTCCGCCGAATTGTTCGCGCATCTCATAGTTCCAGGTATGGAATCGCTTGTCTCCCCATAGTCGGGGCTTTTGCTCCAAGGTTGGACTGGACATGGTCACAATCTCCGTTATTCTTGTTCTGAGGCTACCGGTTCGTACCCCTCGAACAGGCGGCGGAACCGTTATCCTTCCTTTGTATTGTAACGGAATCCGCGGGAAAATACCATGCGTGGGGGCTTTGCGGATCGCGGCTTTGCCTTGCGCATCCAATCTTCGCGCCGAATTCGGTTTACTCCGTGGCGATAAATGCAGGAAAAACCGATGCTTTTATGAGAACGGTTTCAAACGGTTGGCTCTAAAAAAACGATCGGAATTTTTGCCAGTTGCCCATTGTAAAACCTTACATGGCATGTTATCCTTAAATCAAGTCAAATCAACAAAAAAACCTTACACGAGCCAATCGACATAACCGCGTCGGCTTTTGGGCAAGCTGGTAAAAATGTAAAAATCCGAAGAGGTGATGACCCGTGGAAAAAATGTTCGCGATTCCGCACGGCGACGATGTCATTACGATCCAACTGACGGTCAAGGAAGCGATTGCGCTCGGTACAGGCGAGAAATTTCCGAAAGCCAGCTACATCGCGGCCAGCGCCCGCAGCAAAGTGAAACGTCAAGTGACCGACAAGCTGCTGAGCGAAGGCTCCGTCTCCTACGAATCTTTAATGCACTGACCTTACGCGAACAGCACCTGATCCGGGGTACGGAGCAGGTGCTGTTTTTGCATTCCGGAGGAAAATCAACTATGATATTGCCATAGCAATCGACCTGGCTGGAAGGAACGAGAACGCAATGAGATTAAGAGGCAGAACGGGCATCCGCGAGGACCTGCTCGCCCAGCCGCAGCTGGTGACGCTGCAGCCCGGCGAATGGAAAGGCCGCTGGCGCGAGAGGTTCGGAAACGACGCGCCGATCCATGTGGAGCTGGGGATGGGCAAAGGCAAGTTTATCAGCGAGATGAGCCGCCTTCATCCCGATATCAACTTTATCGGCATCGACATGTTCGACGAGCTGCTGCGCAGGGGCAGCGAGAAGGCGAGGAAAGCGCACGAAGGCGATCCGCCCAATCTGGTGCTGGCTTTGTGGAACATCGAGCGGATCGAGGAAGTGTTCGCTTCCGGTGAAATCGAGCGCATCTACCTGAACTTCAGCGATCCGTGGCCGAAGAAGCGCCATGCGAAACGCCGACTGACGCATCCGCGGTTCGTGCGCAAGTACATACAGTTGCTGAACGAGCACGGAGAAATTCACATGAAGACCGATTCCCGGCTTCTGTTCGAGTTTTCTTTGAATTCCTTCGCCGACATGGGGCTCCGGATGCGCAACATCAGTCTGGACCTGCATGCGGACGGACCCGCGCCGAACAATGTGATGACGGAGTACGAGACCAAATTTCATGAACAAGGCATGAATATATACCGCTGCGAGGTCGTAGTCGGATCGAAGGCGCTGGAGCGGCATTTGGAGGACCTCCGCGCCCGGGAAGCGGCGGGTGCTCGGAAAAACGTTACGCCATAAGGGGCACGGACGCCCTCGCGATCAGGCTAAGACCAACATACAAAGCAGTCCGGCTGCCGACCGGGCTGCTTTTTTATCCATGCCTCGTTTACGGAATCCAGGCGTACAGGCACGAAGCGGTAACGGAACCGAGCAGGGCGCCGGCCAATACGTCCGACGGATAATGAAGACCGAGGTAGATGCGGGACAAGCCGACGATGCCTGCGATGGGCAGGAGCAAAGGGGCCAGCAGCGGCTGTTCCAGCACATAAGGGACCAGCGCGGAGAAAATCGCGGTCGTATGTCCCGACGGGAACGAGTGATCCTTCAGGGGATTGGGGCCGGTGAACGTATCCGGCCAGATCTGGTAAGGGCGGAGGCGCCGATAGGTGCGCTTGAGCACGGCCACGGGAATATGGCTGATCGCCAGCGTCGCCAAGGCAATCCACCCGACCCGCTGCCAATTGGAGCCGGCGAACAGGGCGAAGCCGAGCGTGCCCGCGATGCTGACGGTCGCTCCTCCGAGGTGAGTGACGATCCCGAACGCCCGGTCCAGCCACGTTCGGCGCAGACGCCGGTTGACATAGCGAAATACGCGCTGTTCCCGATCCAACAGCCATCCGAAGACACGGCTCATCTTGATCCCTCGCTTTCGACCGGCAGGCGCCGCTTCCTCGGCCGACCAGTCTTAGTTGCACCTAGTCTACCATACAATTGTTAAGGGAAAATTATCGAATCCCGGCCGTTGAAAATGACGAATTTTAATATAACGTTAATCCTAGCCGGATATACTAAGGGCTGGACCGCTCGCCGATGATTTGAACGGGTTGCGATGCGATTCCCGGCCGGCCGGTTAAACGGCAAATCAAGGAGGGACGTTCCATGCAGGACATGCGCGTTGCCATTTTCACCGACACGTATTTGCCTGAGGTCAATGGCGTGGCCAAAACCCTCGGCCGTTGGGTGAACTACCTCGAATCGAGGGGCATCGCCTGCCGCGTATTCGCTCCCGAGAGCGGAGACGACAGCGAAGACAAGCCCGATCGCGATTTCGTGCACCGGTTTTACAGCATCCCTTTTTTGTTGTATCCGGAATTGAAGTTGGCTATTCCCAATCCGTTCCAGATACGGAAGGCGCTTCGCGAATTCGAGCCGACGATCGTGCACGCGGCGACTCCGTTTAATCTGGGATTGTTCGGCCTGAGATACGCCCGCAAAAACAACGTGCCGATCGTAGCCTCTTACCATACGCACTTCGACCAGTATTTGCAGCATTACAAAATCCAGTGGGTCGAGCCTACGCTATGGCGCTACATGCACTGGTTCCATACCGACTGCCGCCGGATTTACGTTCCCTCCCCTTCCACCAAGGCGTATCTGGAGCAGAAGGGGATGCGGGGCCTGGAGGTATGGTCGCGGGGCGTGGATACGGAGCTGTTCCGTCCGGTAAGCGACCGGGAAAAAATTCTGCACAAATGGAACATTCCGTCCGATTCGTTCGTCTTATTATATGTCGGACGGCTTGCCCCCGAGAAGAGCGTCGATGTGCTGCTGCGGGCTTGGCACAAATTGCCGGCTGACATCCGCAGCCGGGGACGGCTTGTGCTAACCGGCGACGGGCCTTTGGCCGAGGAACTGAGGGAGATGCTGCCGCAGAACGGGCATATGATCATGACCGGCTTCGTCCAGGGCCGGGAGCTGGCGGAGCTGTACGGAGCCGCCGATCTGTTCGTATTCCCGTCGGCGACGGAAACGTTCGGGAATGTCGTGCTGGAATCGATGGCGGCCGGGACGCCCGTGATCGGAGCGGCTGCAGGCGGCGTGCTGGACAACGTGCAGCATAACCGGACCGGCTTGCTGTGCACCCCGGGCAGCGAAGAGGAGTTTGCGGCCGCGATCGAGAGGCTTTACCGGGATGGCGAGTTGAGAGCGTCGATGGGACGCAACGCCCGGGAATATGCCGAGCAGCAATCCTGGGAGCAAATATTCGGCAGGCTGCTGGACAGCTACCGGGACGTTTTGGAGCAGGAGTCGGCAAGGGTCCGGGGCGATTTCGCGAATTAGGGCGGCTGGGAAAATAAAATGGATGAGAAACGATGAAAATAAGCGGGAAAACGGAGGATTCGGGAGGGCGGGGCCTCCCATCCGATCATTACCGCCCTAAAGCCTGCGCTCGCGACGCTCTCGGGTGATTACCGTTTTTGACAAAACCGCACAATGGTAGGAAAATCAGTATCGTTGCAAAGAAAGCATGAAAACCAGAAATTAGAAGAGAAAAACAGACGAAAGAAAAAAAGGGTCCGGATATGCAAACTAGGATTGGGGGCTTGTAGACGATGTTGGACAAATTTCTCTTGTCCATTCAGCTGTTTCTTGCCTGCTTGGGCTTGTATCAGGCATTTTTCCTCCTGTACGGTCTGAAGCGGAAGAAACAGGAGAAGACGCATGATCCGCAAAAAAGCTTTGCCGTGCTGGTAGCCGCCCACAACGAGGAAATGGTTGTCGGCGCCTTGATCGAAAACTTGAAAAACCTGGATTATCCGAAAGAATTGTACGACGTATTCGTGATCGCCGACAACTGCACCGACAACACGGCGAAGATCGCCCGCGAACTCGGCGTCAACGTCTGCGAGCGGCATAACCCGAATCTTCGCGGCAAAGGCTATGCGATCGAGTGGATGCTCCGCGAATTGTGGAAGATGCCCCGCCAGTACGATGCGGTTGTTATTCTCGATGCGGACAACCTCGTCAGTACGGATTTCCTGAAGCATATGAACAACGACTTGTGCAACGGACACAAAGTCATTCAAGCTTATCTCGATACGAAAAACCCCGGCGATTCCTGGGTAACGGCTTCCTACGCGGTGACCTACTGGTTCTGCAACCGCCTGTGGCAATTGCCCCGCACGAATCTGGGGCTGGCGAACTTCCTCGGCGGCACGGGCATGACGTTCGACGCCGCGCTGCTGAAGGAGATGGGCTGGGGAGCGACGAGCCTTGTCGAGGACCTCGAATTCACCGTCCGCTGCGTGCAGCGGGGGATTAAGCCGACATTCAACTACCAGGCACGCGTGTATGACGAGAAGCCGCTGACGTTCAAGGCTTCCGCGCGCCAGCGTCTGCGCTGGATGCAAGGTCACTTCGACGTTGCGCGCCGCTACTTCTTCCCGCTGCTGTGGCAGGGTCTCAAGGAGCGCAACTGGGCGAAGCTCGACACCGCTATCTATACATTTAACGTGTATAACGTTTTGTTCGCGTTCGTATTCAGCGTCGTGCTGTGGATCGATATGCTGATTCCCGGCAGGGAACATTTTACATCCCTGTACGAGCACGTGCCGGGCTGGGTGCTTACGGTTATCATGGCGGTGACCGTGGTGCAGTTCCCGCTCGCCATGATGCTGGAGAAGGTCAAGTCCTGGAAGATGTTCGCGTATCTGCTGGTTTATCCGCTGTTCCTGGTCTCCTGGTGGCCGATCACGTTCTACGCGTTCTTTACGCAGAACAACAAGCAGTGGAGCCACACGAAGCATACGCGCGTCATCCGCATGGAGGACGTGGGCAAGCAGGTTTGATCCGTACAAGACCGGTTCCGGGAGCTTCGGTTCCCGGAACCGGTCGCTTCTTGCCGGCTGCGAATGCGGATCGGCGCCGGTTTGCGGATGGCCGCCGGCGTCCCGGATATCCGCTTGAAGCCGGAACGTCTGCGGGAGCGATTTTTTTGTCAGCCATGAGTTGACATCCAAGCCGCCGTATGATATTGTTACTTAGGATTGCAATAGAATTCGGTTCCGATCAAGCAGAAGCGCCCGCTTCTCACCTGACCGACTTCGGTTGGCTGGTAATGGACCAAGAACAAGCTGGTCACAGTATGATTCTTTGGTGCATACAAGGATGTGGGCATTTCCGCCTGCATCCTTTTTAATTCGAATGCAAGCAATCCCCCTTGGAGGTGGCCAGTTATTAGCAGAGAACACATGATTAACGACGAGATTCGCGCGCGGGAAGTCCGCGTTGTCGGGGTGAACGGCGAACAGTTAGGCATCATGCATATCCGTGATGCGCTGCAGCTGGCACAGGAAGCGAATCTGGATCTGGTGAACGTGGCGCCGACGGCCAAACCGCCGGTTTGCCGGATTATGGACTACGGCAAGTTCCGTTACGAGCAGCAGAAGAAGGACAAGGAAGCGCGCAAAAACCAAAAGATCGTTGAGATCAAGGAAGTCCGGTTCAGCGCGAATATCGACGAGCACGACTTCCAGACGAAGCTTCGCAATGTGATGAAGTTTCTGAAGGACGGGGACAAGGTGAAGCTGACCGTCCGCTTCCGCGGCCGCGAGATCACTCACGCCGAGATCGGCCAGCGGGTGCTTGAGAGAGCCGCCGAAGAAGCGAAGGAGATCTGCATCGTCGAACGCAAGCCGAAGCTTGAAGGGCGCAGCATGATCATGATTCTGGCGCCGAAACCGCAATAACACTTAATCTTACAGTTTCCGGGAGGTTCCCATCATGCCGAAAATGAAAACCCACAGCAGCACGAAGCTTCGCTTCAAAATCACCGGCACGGGCAAAGTGAAGCGCAACAAAGCATACCGCAACCACTTGCTCTCCGGCAAAAGCCAAAGCCAAAAACGCCGTCTGCGCCAGCAACCGCTGATGCACCCGGGCGACGTGAAACGCATCAAACATATGCTGTAATCCGTTTCGCGGCTGACCGCGGACGCATCACCGATATTTTTCAGGAGGCTGAATTTCCATGGCAAGAGTCAAGGGCGGGGTTGTCACTCGCCGTCGTCATAAACGCGTACTGAAACTGGCAAAAGGTTATTTCGGTTCCAAGCACCGTCTGTTTAAAACGGCAAAAGAGCAAGTCATGAAATCCTTGCTCTACGCTTTCCGCGACCGTCGCGCCAAAAAACGCGACTTCCGCAAACTGTGGATTGCGCGGATCAACGCCGCAGCCCGCAACAACGGCTTGTCCTACAGCAAGCTGATGTACGGCTTGAAGCAATCCGGCATCGAAATCAACCGCAAAATTCTTGCGGATCTGGCCGTCAACGACGCAAAAGCGTTCAGCGATCTGGCCAATGTAGCGAAACAAAAACTGAACGCTTAAGAAGCGTTTGCCGCAGGGCTGTCTCATAGAAATGGCGGCGCACGGGGTTACACCTGTGCGCCGCCATTTTTTTCTTCCTGGAGCAAATGACCGGCAAACGATAGCCGTCCGCCCTCCGGACCCGACACGCACCGTAACGGGACAAGTAATGGGCGGTTTGCCGCTCGGCCCGGTTGCCTATTGGCTGGCCGGGGCGCAGCATAGCGGTATTTTTTATCGCTATCGCCGAAAATTGCCGCCCTCCGTCGGGCTTAGCGATAAAAAATATCGGAAACGGCCCGATTTTCCGCTTTTTTGAGCTGCCTGCTCGGCGATCGCGATATTGGGTATCGCGATCCGCATGCGGAAGCCGCGGTACGGCCGCGTTAACGATATTTTGTATCGGATACGCGGATGACGCCAAGGCACGCCGTGCCGCCGCCCGCGTGTCGCTCCCGGAGCCGAAGGATGCGGCGGTCGGCGAAATCGAGAAGCCGATTTGCCGTTTCATCGCCCCGCGCGCGGCGCCGAGTCAACTCGACCAAACTTTTTGAAAATTTGTTCCGAATCCGTTGACTTCCCGCCGGACAACGAATATAATTGACCGTAAATTGAAATTGTTTATCGGCTATGATGAGGACGAAGTGATAAGGGCTCTTATGTTCCAGAGAGCAGAGGATTAGCTGAAACCGATGCCTTAATCCCTTATCGACGAGCTCACCTCGGAGCCATTCTCCTGAACGGCGGTCCCTTGGGCCGGATCAGTAGGGGGAATCGGGAGGGCACACGTTACCGTGCCGGAGTATATCGGCCTTGGGCTTGCCCAATCGTCGATTGTACTTGTCAAGGTCTGTATCGTGAGATACAGGCGAACTCGGGTGGTACCACGAAAGAATACCCCTTTCGTCCCAGTAGCGCATAGCGCGGGACGGAAGGGGTTTTTGATTTTCTGCGATTTGCTGGGAGACACGGCTCCCCGTCCTGCATCCAGACAGCCGATCTTCCAGGATCAAAAAGGAGGTAAACCCATGACTGCTCCAATGACCACCATGCTACCGAACGAAGAACTGCGGCGCAAGCTGCTGCAGCCCGATGTCGTGACGGGTTCGGAAGTGCTGCTGCGATCGCTGCTCCTGGAGGGCGTCGATTGCGTGTTCGGTTATCCGGGCGGCGCGGTCTTGTATATCTACGATGCGATGCATGGCAACCCGGATTTCAAGCACCTGTTGACGCGGCACGAGCAGGGCGCCATCCACGCGGCCGACGGCTACGCCCGGTCGACAGGCAAAGTCGGGGTCTGCATCGCCACTTCCGGTCCGGGAGCGACCAACCTGGTGACGGGAATCGCCACCGCTTATATGGACTCGGTTCCGCTTGTTGTCATCACCGGCAACGTCGCAACCAGCTTGATCGGCACGGACGCGTTCCAGGAAGCCGACATCACCGGCATCACGATGCCGATCACGAAGCACAGCTTCCTTGTTCGCCGGGTAGAGGATCTCGCGGAGACGATCAAAAAAGCGTTCTATATCGCGAACACGGGACGGAAGGGACCGGTTCTCATCGACATTCCGAAGGACGTGTCCGCCGCGCTGACGACGTTCTCCTATCCGGAGTCGGTTGAGATTCGCGGCTACAACCCGTACCCGACGGTCGACGAACGTCAGGTCGAAGCGCTTGTCGAAGCGCTCGCCCAGGCGGAACGGCCCGTTATCCTGGCCGGCGGCGGCGTCGTCTACGCCGATGCGGGCTACGAGCTGTTGGAGTTCGTCACCAAGGTGAACGCCCCGATCACAACGACGCTGCTCGGTCTCGGCGGTTTCCCCAGCGGCCATGACCTGTGGCTCGGCATGCCGGGCATGCACGGCACGTACGCGGCGAATACGGCGCTGCAAAACGCCGACTTGATCGTCTCGATCGGCGCGCGCTTCGACGACCGCGTCACGATGAGGCTCGACGGATTCGCGCCGAAGGCGAAGATCGGGCACATCGACGTGGACCCGGCCGAGATCGGCAAAAACGTCAAGGTTGACTATCCGGTCATCGGCGACGTCAAGGCCGTCCTGCAAGTGGCGAACCGCATCGCGCGCCGCTCCCGGGCCGATGCTTGGCTGGCGGAAACCTCCGAGTGGAAACGCAAATTCCCGCTGCGGTATAACGATTCCGACACGGAGCTGAAGCCGCAGTTCGTCATCGAGATGATCAGCGAGACGACGAAGGGCGAAGCGATCATCACGACGGACGTCGGCCAGCACCAGATGTGGGCCGCGCAGTTCTACAAATTCAAACATCCTCGCTCGTGGGTCACCTCGGGCGGACTGGGCACGATGGGCTTCGGATTCCCTTCGGCGATGGGCGCCCAAATCGGCAACCCCGACAAGCTGGTCATCTCGATCAACGGCGACGGCGGCATGCAGATGTGCGCGCAAGAGCTGGCGGTCTGCGCGATCAACAAGATCCCGGTCAAAATCGTCGTCATCAACAACCAGGTGCTCGGGATGGTTCGCCAATGGCAGGAACTCATTTACGACAACCGCTACAGCCACATCGACCTGGCGGGAAGCCCGGACTTCGTCAAGCTGGCGGAAGCTTACGGCGTGAAGGGCCTCCGGGCGACGAACAAAGCCGAAGCCCGCGACGCTTGGAAAGAAGCGCTGGAGACGGACGGACCGGTGCTCGTGGAATTCGTGGTGCGCAAGCACGAAAACGTATTTCCGATGGTGATGCAAGGCAAAACAATTGGCGAAATGCTGTTGGGGGATGAGGACGAATGAGCGCGCACAAACATACGATCTCTGTCCTGGTCAACGACCAGCCGGGCGTCCTGCAGCGGGTGGCCGGTCTGTTCGGCCGTCGCGGCTTCAACATCGAGAGCATAACCGTCGGTTCTTCCGAGGAAGCCGGGCTGTCGCGCATGGTGATCGTCACCACCGGAGACGACCATACGCTCGATCAGATCACGAAGCAGCTGTATAAACTGATCGACGTCATCCGCGTCGAGCATCTCAGCTCGCAGCCGATGGTCGCCAGGGAACTCGCACTCATCAAGATCGCGGCGCAGCCGTCGGCCCGTCCGGAAGTGCTCGGCGTCGTCGAGACGTTCCGCGCGTCCGTCGTCGACATCGGTTCTTCGTCGCTAGTCGTGCAAGTCGTCGGCGATTCGGAGAAGATCGAGGCGATGGTCGAGCTGCTCAAGCCGTACGGCATCCTGGAGCTGACGCGCACCGGCGTAACCGCGATGGTCCGCGGCAACGTCCGTTAATCGGCCGGGAGATCAAGCAAGATGGGGGAGGAATCCCGCCATCGGCAGCCTGCCGCACCAAAATCATTTACCGAGTTAAAACAATAAAGTGCCTCAAGCCGGCCGGAATGCGTTATAATAGCTTCAGGACGGCACGGGAAAATATAGGCAACCCTCCCCGCTTACCGCGGGGTTGCGATTATACATCATTCAACAAACCCCCTTGCGGGGCAATATTCAAGGAGGAACTATTCCAATGGCAGTCACCCTGTACTACGAAAAAGACGCAGACCTCTCCGCGCTTCGCGGCAAAACGATCGCGGTTATCGGCTATGGCTCCCAAGGCCACGCGCAAGCGCAAAACCTCCGCGACAGCGGCCTGAAAGTCATCATCGGCCTGCGCCAAGGCAAATCGTTCGAACAAGCCAAAAACGACGGCTTTGAAGTATACTCGGTTGCCGAAGCGGCAGCCAAAGCGGACGTCATCCAAATTCTGATGCCGGACGAGACGCAAGCCCGCGTCTACAACGAAGAAATCGCGCCGAACATGAAAAAAGGCGTGGCGCTGATGTTCTCCCACGGCTTCAACATTCATTACGGCCAAATCGTGCCGCCGGCCGACTCCGACGTATTCCTCGTGGCGCCGAAATCCCCGGGCCACCTGGTGCGCCGCGTCTTTGTCGAAGGCTTCGGCGTTCCCGGCCTGATCGCCGTGCATCAAGACGCTTCCGGCAAAGCGAAAGAAATCGCGCTGGCTTATGCGAAAGGCATCGGCTGTACGCGTGCGGGGGTTATCGAAACCACCTTCAAAGAAGAAACCGAAACCGACCTGTTCGGCGAGCAAGCGGTATTGTGCGGCGGCGTTAGCGCGCTGATCAAAGCCGGCTTCGAGACGCTGACGGAAGCGGGATACGCGCCGGAAATGGCTTACTTCGAGTGCCTGCACGAGCTGAAGCTGATCGTCGACCTGATCTATGAGGGCGGTCTGGCGAAAATGCGCCACTCCATCTCCAACACGGCGGAATACGGCGACTACGTCACCGGCCCGCGCATCGTAACCGAAGCGACGAAAGCCGAGATGAAAAAAGTGCTGGCCGATATCCAAAACGGCACGTTCGCCCGCAACTTCATCCTCGAAAACCAAGCGAACCGTCCGTTCCTGACGGCTATCCGCCGCAACGAAGCCGAGCATCCGATCGAAGTCGTCGGCGCTCAGCTTCGCGAAATGATGCACTGGATCAAAAAGTAATCCGCATCGCTCAGGCGTGATCGAACCGGCCGGCTCTCCGGCCGGATTCTTGCTGACTGGAGGTGAATGGGATGCGTAAGATTTATATTTTCGACACCACGCTGCGGGATGGTGAACAGTCCCCCGGCGTCAATCTGAACACCCAGGAGAAGGTGGAGATCGCCCTTCAACTGGAGAAGCTGGGCGTCGACCGGATGGAAGCGGGCTTCCCGGCGGCATCACCCGGAGATTTGGCCGCCGTCAACGCGGTTGCGCGGGCGGTCAAAAACGCAAGCGTCGTTGCGCTGTCCCGTTCCCGCGAACAAGATATCGAAGCGGCGCGGGAAGCGCTGCAGGGCGCGCAGGACCCGACCTTGCATCTGTTTCTGGCGTCCAGCCCGATCCACCGCAAATACAAACTCCGGATGGAAAAGCATCAGGTGCTGGAAACGGCCGAAGCGGCGATCCGCTATGCGAAAAAATATTTTTCGCGGATCGAGTTCTCTCCGGAGGATGCCGGCCGTACGGAGATCGATTTCCTCTGCGAGGTCGTGGCGATGGCGATCCGGGCGGGAGCGACCGTCGTCAACATTCCGGATACGGTCGGCTACCTGTCGCCGTACGAGTACGGGAACATCTTCAAGACGCTGAAAGAAAAGGTGCCCGGCATCGAGAACATCCAACTGAGTGCGCATTGCCATGACGACCTCGGCCTGGCGACTGCCAACGCGTTGGCCGCGATCCTCAACGGAGCCGACCAGATCGAAGGCACGATCAACGGCATCGGCGAGCGCGCCGGCAACACGGCGATCGAAGAAGTCGCGCTGGCGCTGGAGACCCGCGCCGACTTCTTCCAGGCGAAGACGGGGCTCGTGCTGACGGAGATCGCGCGCACCAGCCGCCTCGTCAGCAAGCTGACGGGTATGCCGGTCCCCGGCAACAAAGCGATTGTCGGAGCCAACGCCTTCGCGCACGAGTCCGGCATCCATCAGGACGGCATGCTGAAGGAGAAAACGACGTACGAGATCATCTCCCCGGCCACGATCGGCCTCAAGGACTCCAAGCTGGTGCTTGGCAAGCACTCCGGCCGTCACGCCTTCAAGGAGAAGCTGATCGATCTGGGCTACGAGCTGAACGACGAGAAGCTGAACGAAGCGTTCGCGAAGTTCAAAAATCTCGCCGACCGCAAGAAGGACGTGTCCGACGAGGACATCCGCGCGCTGATCGAGGAAAAGCTCATTCAGACGCCGGAAGTGTTCGTGCTGGAGACGATCCAGGTTTCTTACGGCAATCAGTCCGTGCCTTCGGCGATCGTGCGGATCGTCAAGGATGGCAACCGTCTCGAAGAGGCGGCCATCGGCAACGGCTCCGTCGACGCGATCTACAAAGCGATCGACAAGGTCACGCAGGAAGAAGTCGAGCTGCAGGATTACTCGATCAAATCGGTATCTCACGGCAAGGACGCGCTGGGCGAGGTGCACGTCCTGCTCGCGCAGGGCGATTACAGCGCGCAAGGACGCGGCATCAGCACCGATATCCTGGAAGCGAGCGCCAAGGCGTATCTGGACGCGATCAACCGCCTGATCGACAAGCGGTCGCGCGGGGAGAAAAAGCGGCACGGCAACATGACGCTGATCTGACGTTACGATCGCACAGACCAAACGAATCCAACAAAAAGAGACCGGCACGGAATCGATCCGTGCCGGTCTTTCGTGTATCTGCGGCGACGTCCGCAGCGGACAGGGCTGGCCTTATTCTTTTAACCGGTTCCAGATTTCCTTATTGTCATTCGTGACAAATTCGCCGTTGTAGTAGACGGCCGTCTGCAGATTCAAGACGCTGTCGCCCGCTTGATCGATGCGATAAAAGCCGAATTGGCCGATCAGCGACGAAGCGATCTGACGGTGCAGGTAAGTGTCGGAACCGCCGCCTTCCGGGTCCGCATCGCCGGGGGCCGGCCAGGTCTTCTCGGTGTCAACCGAGGACAAAATCATTTTGATATACGGATGATTCCGATAACCGAACAGCTCGTAATTTCCGCCGAACGAAATCCGATCGTTCAACACGGTGCCCTCGGCCCGGAACGATCCGTCCGGAAGCAATTCGACGGTCAAATCCTCTTCGACCTTCCATTTCCCCAACATCCTGGATTTCAGCTCCGCAAGCTCGGGCGTGCCGCGAACGGTCAGGCCGACATTAAACGGATCGGCCGTTTTTTTCGGCTGCTTCGGATCGGAGAAGTCGTACCAGACCAGATCCGAGTAGATCAGTTGCGCCGTGTCCGGGAAGTAGGCGTATATCCTCAGAGAAGCGGTCTCCACCGGGACGGATTCCATGGAGCCGCCGAATACGATTGTCGTCGCGTTGTTTACGATCGGTGAATTGTAATGCACGTATTCGGATTTGTCGTTTTTGCCGTCCTTCTGGTAGCTCCAGCGCAGGAAATATTGCACGCCGCGCTCGGCGTCGGACGTAGCCGGGGCGAACCGGACCGTGTACGACGGGTATGAGCCGCTGCCGGCGTC
Organism: Paenibacillus thermoaerophilus; assembly: GCF_005938195.1. Taxonomy (GTDB): domain Bacteria; phylum Bacillota; class Bacilli; order Paenibacillales; family Reconciliibacillaceae; genus Paenibacillus_W; species Paenibacillus_W thermoaerophilus. The sequence goes on along the minus strand of NZ_VCQZ01000012.1, from coordinate 110,947 downwards.
GGTCTGCAGGTCGAGAAGCTCCGGCTTGCGGATATCGCCCGGAGGCAGCTTCAACCCGATTAACTCCGACCAGTAGCTGCGCAGCTTCGTCGACTCGACGGCGGGTATCGCGATATTGTCCGGCGTGTAGGACAACCCGGTATAGACGTTCAGGTCGTCCCGCTCGTCGTAGAGCTTGCGCTTGGCCTCCGGACTGCCGAACAGCAGCACGTAGTCGTCCGCCATGATCTCGTGAGCCGACCAGAAGTGATGCTCCGTGTCTTCGAAGTTTCCATATTCCGGAGAGTCGTCGAAGATCACCCTCGGATGATCGCGCAGCCCGCGCATCTCCGCCCATTTGGTCTGGCGGGAGGTGGGCGGCAGCCCTTCCGATCGGATGGTCCAATAGAAGCTGAACAAATGTCCGTATTCATGCGCCAGCGTGATCGCGTAATCTTCCGGCGTAACGAATCTATCGGCGTTAAACAAATAAATGACGGCCCCCGGAGAGAGGCCCCCGACGGTGTAAGCCAGATGGCCGTCGGGCCGGTCGGTTCCCGGAACGAACAGTCCCAGCGCCTCTTCCTCCCCCTCCTCGGCGACGACGATCCGGTCCAGCATCCGCCGCTCTTCGCCGTGCACGTTGCCGTCCAGTTGAGCCGAAAGCTTCTTCAGCTTGGGGACGTCCCAGTTGTCCGAGTAGCTTTCGAACCGCAGCCCGTCCGGCGACAGCCAATAAGCCTTAAGCGCGAAGCCGCTGTAGTCCGATTGGCGCTCCAGCAGACGGTAGACAAGCGCCGACGTTTCGGCCCGGGTGATCGGCCGTTTGGGCTCGAAGCCGGCTTCGGAATAAATCTCCGAGAGCGGACCGTGCAAGCCGTAGGCGATCACATTGCGAACGCCTTCCAGCGCGTATGCCTCCACGTTCTCCGTGCCGACGCCAATCTCGCCTTCGTACGGTTCGGCATACAGCCATTCCTTCATATAACGCCAGGCGATCGCGGCCGCCTGCTCGCGGGTGATCGGCTCGTCGGAGCCGAACAACGTATCCGATACGCCTTCGACCAGTCCCTTCTCCACCGCTTTTTTGATTGGGGCCGAAGCCCACTCCGGCACATCGGCGAACGGGACGGGAGAGCTGTCTTCGCTGTCATTCGAGAAGCCGGCGAACGCGTACACGCTGTCTGCAAACAGAGCATTCGCGAGAATGACCACGAATTCGGCGCGCGTGACGGAGGCGGAAGGGCGGAACGTGCCGTCCTCGTAGCCGGAGATCATGGCTCCGTTTTTCAAGTAGGCGATATACCGGTGGTAGGGATGCGTCGGCTTGACGTCCTTGAACGGCGGCGCAGCGATCGTTGTATCCGCGGCCCGCATTCCGGTCCGGGACGACGCCGGCGACTCGCCGGCATCCGCAGCGGCCAAACCGGGGGCTAAGCCGACGAACAGCGCGCAGATCAGAATGAAGATGAGGAATCGATGCAGTCTTTTCAGCGGCACGTGGCTCTCTCCTTGTGAAGTGAAGTAGGCAAACCGGATGAGGCGGTATGAAATTCTAGGAAGATTATCGTAAAAGGATCGGTCTTTTTTAATAGGCAAAAAGAATGAGAATGCCGATTGACCCGTTTCGCCGCTATCGGCTATGATGAGAGAACGATAGATTCAGGAGGGATCGGGCATGGCCAGATTGAGGATCGAGCATGTGGGCGTCATGGTCAAGGATATCGAAGCATCGGTGAAATTTTACGAGGAAATCGTCGGGCTGAAGCTGAAGGGCACATTGCCGAACGGCGAGTTGAAACTGGCGTTTCTGGGCTTCGGGGAACAAGGCGAGACGGAGGTCGAATTGATTCAAGGCTACAACGACTCGCTGCCAATCGAGGGCAAGGTGCATCATCTCGCGTTCCGCGTCGACGATATCGAGGCGGAATGGGAACGGATCAAGACGCTGCCGGTGAAGCTTATCGACGAGTCGATCACGACGCTGCCGAACGGTTCCCGGTATTTCTTCTTCCACGGACCGGACGGCGAGTGGATCGAGTTTTTCCAATCGACGCGCTGAAGCTGAAAGCGCCCCTGGCTGCGGGCCAATTCCGCAGCCCAGGGGCGCTTTGGTTGTCAGACGGTTTGCAGATAAGCTTCAAGCGAGCGCGAGAACCGCTCCATGCCGAGCCGCATTTCGGCTTCGTTGGAGTGGGTGAAGTTCATGCGCAGCGTATTGCGCTTCGGTTCGCCCGCGTAGAACGCCGATCCGGGAACAAACGCGACGCCTTCTTTCACCGCCAACTTCAGCAGCTCCTCGGCGTCGACGCCCTCTGGCAGCTCCACCCAGAGGAACATGCCGCCTTTCGGGGCGTTCCAGCTCATGCCGGGTACCTTGTACTGGTGCAGCAGGCTGTCGAGCAGCAGCATGCGCTTGTGGTACTCCCGGCGGATGACCGAGATATGCGCATCCAGATCGAAATGCTTGAGAAGCTGATACAGCCCCTGCTGGTCCAGCGTACTGGAATGCAGGTCGGCCGCTTGCTTGGCCTTCGTCATCTCGCGGATGACACGGGAGTCGCCGATGACCCAGCCGGTGCGCAGCGCCGGTGCGGCGATCTTCGAGAACGTGCTCGTATAGACGACGCAGGAGCCTTCCGGATGCGTATCGAACGACATGATCGGCGGATACGCTTCTTCGTCGTTATATTGAAGCTCGCCGTACGGGTCGTCCTCCAGGATGAGCAGATTGGCTTTCTGGCAAATCTCGACGATCGCCTTGCGGCGCTCCGCGCTCCAGACGCGTCCGCCCGGGTTGGAGAAGGTCGGCGTCACGTAGACCATTTTGGGTTTGTGCGTTTCGATCTTGCTGCGGAGGTCGTCCATGTTCATGCCGTCGTCGTCGCCGTCGACCGGAACGGCTTTGATGCCGTATGCCTGGAACACCTGGATGACGGAGAGATACGTCGGATTTTCGACCAGCACGACGTCGCCGCGCGTCAGGTACACTTTGACGAGCAGGTCGATCGCCTGTTGGGAGCCGGTCGTCAGCAGGATGTTGGGAAGATCGGCTTTAATGCCTTTCTTGGCCATGCGCTGGCACAATTGCTCGCGCAGAGGCGTATAGCCTTCGGTCAACCCGTACTGCAGCGACCCTTTGCCCTGATCGAACACGCGGTTGAACGCCTCGCGCATCGCTTCGATCGGGAAATGCTCTTCGGCCGGCAATCCGCCCGCAAAGGAAATGATCGATTTGCCTTGGGTCAGCTTCAAAATCTCGCGGACCGCGGACGACTTGAGACCTTCGGTAAATTCGGAAAAATGATACTGCATGGAAAGCGCCTTCTTTCGTTCATTTAACTATCTTATAATTGTAGCGGATTTGTCGGTGCATGACCAATAGAAGTTGTATACTACCGTTATAGGCGATGCCTATTGCGTCGATAGCTTTTATATCTTGGAAAAGCGGACCGCGATTATGGTACAACTGTACGTAGAGTTTCATTATCGTGCGTACGAAAACGGAGTGTGACACAGATGGCAGAAACGAAACGCATCGCGATTATCGCGGGCGACGGCATCGGTCCCGAAGTGGTGGCTGAGGCGGTTAAAGTGCTTCGCAAGACGGAAGAACTGTTCGGCGTCAAGCTCGAAACGGAAAGCGGCCTGTTCGGGGGCATCGCGATCGACGAGCGCGGCACGCCGCTGCCGGAAGACACGCTGGAAATGTGTAAACGCGCGGACGCCGTGCTGCTGGGAGCGGTAGGCGGTCCGAAATGGGACAACAATCCGAAGGAGCTGCGTCCGGAGACCGGCTTGCTCGGCATCCGCAAGGCGCTGGGCTTGTTCTCCAACATCCGCCCGGCCGTCGTGTTCGACTGCTTGAAGGAAGCGTCGACGCTGAAGCCGGAGGTGCTGGAAGGCACCGACCTGATCGTGGTGCGCGAACTGACCGGCGGCATCTACTTCGGCGACAAATACCGCGAACAGCGGAACGGCGTCGAGCATGCGGTGGACACCTGCGTATACAACGTCAACGAAGTGGAGCGCATCGTGCGCCAGGCGTTCGAAATCGCGCGCACCCGCCGCAAGAAGCTGGCGTCCGTCGACAAAGCGAACGTGCTGGAGACTTCCCGCCTGTGGCGCGAGACGGTTGTGCGCGTCGCCGCCGACTATCCGGATGTCGAGCTGGAGCACGTGCTCGTCGACAACTGCGCGATGCAGTTGCTCCGCCGTCCGGCCAGCTTCGACGTTATCGTCACGGAGAACATGTTCGGCGACATCCTCAGCGACGAAGCCGCGATGCTGACGGGATCGATCGGCATGCTGTCTTCGGCGTCGCTGGGCGAAGGAAGCTTCGGCCTGTACGAGCCGGTTCACGGCTCCGCGCCGGACATCGCCGGACAAGGCATCGCCAACCCGATCGCGACGATCCTGTCGGTGGCGCTGATGTTCAAGCTGTCGTTCGGCTGGCACGAAGCCGGCGACGTCATCGAAAACGCGGTCAAGTCGGTGCTGGATGCCGGCCATCGTACGGCCGACATCGCCGTGGACAAATCCAAGGCGATCGGCACGTCCGCTATGGGCGATCTGATCGTCGCCGCCATGAAACGTTAATCGTCCGCAACAGAAGCATCGCCCTCTGCCTGGCTTGCCGCAGCCGGTCGGAGGGCGATTTGTTTGGCAAGTTTGAACGGACTGTGAATTTTGACCGAAAAAAAGAGAATAATTTTAAAGAAAGAATCATTCCAGTCATTGACTCGCCCAAATGGTTGGTGTAGGATATGAACTGTACAAGCTGTAAGCATTCGCTGGCGGAAGTACATACTTCCAGAAGCGACAAAAAACATATAGCATGACTAAGGAGGAATAACCATGACTGCACGTCTCGTAGGCAAAAAAGCTCCGGACTTCACGATGGAAACGGCGCTGGGCAACGGCAAAGATTTCGGCAAAGTGTCCCTGTCCGACTATAAAGGCAAATGGCTCGTTCTGTTCTTCTATCCGCTGGACTTCACCTTCGTCTGCCCGACGGAGATTATCGCGCTGAGCGAAGCGGCCGGTCAATTCGCCGATCTGGACACGGAGATTCTGGGTGTCAGCACCGACAGCAAATTCTCGCACCGCGCTTGGATCAACACGCCCCGCGAGGACAACGGTCTCGGCCAACTGAACTTCCCGCTCGCATCGGACATCAACAAAACGGTTGCGCGCGACTACGGCGTGCTGATCGAAGAAGAAGGCATCGCGTTGCGCGGCCTGTTCATCATCGATCCGGACGGCATCCTGAAGTACCAAGTCGTCAACCACAACGACGTAGGCCGTTCGGTTGACGAGACGCTGCGCGTGCTGCAAGCTCTGCAATCCGGCGGACTGTGCCCGGCCAACTGGAAACCGGGACAAAAACATCTGGTCGCGAAGTAATTCGCCGGCCGTCCTTGCAATCGGTCAACAAGAAAAACCCCTTGGCCCGTCGACGGACCGGGGGGTTTTTTATAAGAAGGAGGATACATATGCCGCTTAAATTACGCGAAACGTTGCCGGACTTGTCCGGAGCGACCGAATGGATCAACGGCGAGATCGACAAAGCCCGGATCGAAGGCAAGCCGCTGCTCGTGCATTTCTGGGCGGTCAGTTGCTACATGTGCAAAGAGAGCTTGCCGACGTTAAACGAATGGCGCGACAAGTACGGGAAGCAGTACAATCTTCAACTGCTGGGCGTTCATATGCCGCGTTCGGAGAAGGACACCGATCTGGCGGCCGTCCGCGACGCCGTCGCCCAATACGAATTGAAGCATCCGATTCTGGTCGACAACGAGCACAACGTGACGGATGCGTTCCAGAACGAATACGTTCCGGCTTATTATTTGTTCGACGAGCAAGGCCAGATGCGGTTCTACGGCGCCGGCGAGAAAGCGATCGGCCTCGTCGAGCAGCGGCTGCATAAAATTCTCGGTCCGAAAGACCAAGCCTAGTCGGCACAGGAGGCATCGATCGATCATGAACGCACCTGCGGAATTGAAGTATAGCGAAGAGCATACATGGGTTCGCGTCGACGGCAACCGCGCGTATGTCGGCATTACGGACTTCGCCCAAGCGGAGCTGGGCGAGATCGTGTTCGTCGAACTGCCGGCGGTGGGATCGTCCGTCGAATTCGGAGAGCCGTTCGGCAGCGTCGAGTCGGTCAAAACAGTATCCGAGCTGTACGCGCCGGTCAGCGGCACCGTCGTCGAGGTCAATCCGGCTCTCGAAGGTTCGCCGGAGCTGATCAACAGCTCGCCGTTCGGAGACGGCTGGATGATCGCCGTGGAGGTATCGAACCCCGCCGAGCTGGATAAGCTCTGGAGCGCGGAGAAGTACGCGGAGACGTACAGCGAATAAGCCGGGCGAACGGGCCGTCAGGCAAGGAAAAACCGCCGAGTTCCCGCTGGGAACCGGCGGTTTTTTCTTTGCCGGTTATATCCGGCCGTGCAGCTTGCGGTATTTGTCCATATACTTCTCGACCGCGAGCACGAACGTTGCGTGCGACCAGGTCAACGGCGCGACCGACAGCGGTTCTCCGCTGAACGGGTCGAGCTGCTCCGGCAGCACGCCCGATTCGCTGGCTTGCCGCGTCACCCATTCGAGCGTGCGGCGGGGCGACTCCAATTCTTCCGGCGAGGCCGCCCGCTCGATCTCCCACTCGGCCATCCACAGCGTGCAGATGATCCACGGATTGCCGGGCACCTGCTCCAGATCCCCGGAGCGCTGGAAGTAATAGTCGTTGTAGTAGCGGGCGACGCCTCCGACAGGCGTCTTGACGGACAAGCCGTTCCGGATGGCCGTCATCGTGGAGACGACGCGATCGTCCGTCGCCGGCAGGACACCGAACTCGAAGAGGCCGTACACGCTCGACTCCAGCGTCATGTCCTGCTGCCAGCGGCCGTTCTCGTAATAAAGTCCGCGGGCGAACCGGCCCGCGTCTTCGTTCCAGAGGTGCTCCAGGATGCCTCTGCGCAGCCGGTCGGCCGCATTGCGGTAGCGGAGGCTGCGCTCGTCGTCGCCGAACAGCTTGCAGAAGTTCGCGGCCGCCTCCAGACCGCCGAACACCGCCGAGGCCGTAAACGTGTAGATGCCGTAGCGCTCCTCCCACAAGTCGTAGCTGGGCTGCGGCAGATTCAGCTCCGGCACCCAGTAATGGTGCAGAAACTTGGCCGAGCGACGGATCAGGTTGCGGTAGAGCCCTTGCGGGATTTCCAACACGCCGTGACGCTTGTAATCCTGCCACAGCGCGAACAGCACAAGGGCCGTCTCGTCCTCCTGAATCGGCAACTGCACGCGGCCGTCCTTGAAATAAGGATGCCAACTGGAACCGACGGTCCCGTCGGGGTTGTATTTATGATGAAGATATCCTTCCGGCGTCAGCGCCCGCTGGCAAAATTCGAAGAACGGCACCACCATGCCCTGGTAACCGGCCGCGGACATCGCGTAGGCGACGAGAGCCCCGTCCCTCGGCCACATGTAGCAGTAATGGTCGCGGTTAAATTGCATGATGTCGGAGTCGTTGGCGGCGACGATCGCTCCCCGGGTGTCCGTCTGGGTGCGAACGATCAGCAGACTCTGCTTGTACAGCCGGACGATGTCGGCGTTCAGGTCGGCGTAATCGCGTTCCGACTTGTTCACCCAGCGGGACCAATACACCTTGACGCGGTCGATCAGCTTGCCGGGATGGCTGTCGCGCACGTAGGCGTCGAGCTTCTTCACTTCCTCCAGGCCCCGTCCGGCCGTCATCCAATAATACCCCGTCACGTCCTGGCGCCGGTCAGCGAACAGCCGCAGGCTAATCGTGCTGTCGACCGAGCCTTGGGCGATCGGATTGCCCATCAGGTGGCCGTCTTCCGCGTCGCGCCAAGTGCCTTCGGCCGAATGGAACCGTTTGATGCCGGTCGTATACTGGTACATGCCGCGCTCTTGTCCGAGGACATTAAACATGAAGTAAAAATCTTTTTTGTAATGGCAAACGGTGTGATTAAACGGGTAATAGACGGCGGTGTCGCCAACCTCGGTCTCGTTGATGGACAAATCCTGATGAAAAAACAACCGGATTTCCCTCGATTCGTCCCGCAGATTGCGCACCGTGATCCGGCGCAGGAAAATGTCGTCCCGCTGATGAACGGCATCCTGGATCAGAAGCTCCAAGCCGAGCTCCTCGTTCCTGGCGACCGATTCCGTCACAAGCGAATCCTCGGCATACCGGAGAGAGATCGACCAGTCCGGGTGATCGAGCCACTCAAACCGTCCGTCCGCCCACACACCGAAGCGGCAGGCGTATCCGCCGACGTGGTTCATTTGCCCGACGTACGGGTAATATACATCCCGGATAAACATGTGCCGGTCGAGATTCACCAGCATTTTCCCATTGCCTGCGACGAGCGGTCTCGGCATCCCGTTCCCCCCTGTTCGGACGGACTCGTTGGAGGCGCGCCCATTTTTCCCATATGATCCATTATAACTGGGAAAAGCCGGTTCTCATACCACGATCGGAAAATATAGGGAACCGGTCCGAAAAACGGACGGCCCCGTCTCTCGATCGGGACAGGGCTGTCCGGGGCAGGCGATCGTCCGTATGTGTCAATCCGCCGTTGGTTCCCATTTGCTGAACATGGAGACGAGACTGTCGTACTTGTTGCTGGAGGACAGCAGATGCTCGATATCCTCGGGGTTCACATGCGAATAGGATCGGATTTCTCCCGTATGGTAGTGCACCGTCAGACTGTTGGAGCTGTTATCCAGTTGAACGAAGGTAATCTGTTTCGATTCAATCGGCAAGACCCGCACGACAATCCCTCCCGTCTGAATGGAAGCTTACAGGATTAAATTATATGTGAGCGCCGAAGCTCCTATTCGCCCGCCCCCGATGTCAGCAAGTTCCTGCATTTCCTCGAAAAAACCGTGCGGCGAATAGAGGAATGCGGCATCCGCGCGGCGAATACATTGGGATACCGGAGATTCGCCGGGCATTCCCGTTCATGGGCGAAAGGAGGCGTGCCGCGATGAGTTTTTGCTGCGGAGCCAGCATGATCGGCACCAAAGGCACGTTGCGCCATATCCAGACGCATATTCATAACGTGCCGCTGTTGTTCTGCCCGGTGTGCCAGCGGGTGGAAGTGCATTATCGGATCGAGCCCGAGTACGAGATTTTGGCGGAATACGCTCATGGCGACGGCGCATACGAAGTGGACTTCTTGGATTACGTCGATTATGCGGATTCGGACGAATTGTTCGAGAACTGCACGAATCACGAACAGGAAGATCCGCTTGAAATCGTCAAGACGCAGATCGACTCCGCCCTTGACTTGCTGATGCTGGCCAAACAATGGGGCGACTTCGAGTGGGAGCAGCAGTTGAAGCGCCGTTTGGCCGTGATGAGCGAACGCAAGGCGAAGCTGAAGCGGCAGCGCGCGGCCCAACACCGCGCTTAACACGGAATAAAGACGCCTTCGCGCCTTTTGGAGAGGCGGCGGAGGCGTCTTTTTGTTTGAGCCGCCCCCGTTTGCGGCGGCCGGACGTGCCAATTTATTCCAAATGGCGCGTCAGGGACTCCGGAACGAGGCCGATCCCTGGGCGCATATGATATAATCAGGACGTTGCGGTTCCGCTACCCCACAAAGACAGAAGACCGATTCGAAAACTATTGGTGTGAGGTGGATCCTTTGCTGCTGGTCTTGTTCAAAAAATGGTTAGGCAAAAACCGGACCGAGGACCATTCACCGGAGCTGGAACCTTTGGAGCGCAAGGTGCTCCTGATTCAGCAAGGGGATCTCCGTTTACGCAATCAATTCATCGCCGATTATCAGCCTTATATCATTAAAACGGTAAGCCGATTTTGCAAGCGATACATCGACCCCGCGCGAGACGATGAGTTCAGCATCGCGCTCAGCGCGTTTAACGAAGCGTTGAACCAGTTCTCGCCCAACGAGGGGCGCTCCTTTCTGGGATTCGCCGATACGGTGATCCGGCGCCGGTTGATCGACCATGTGCGCAAGGAACAGAGGCATTCCGGCAGCGTGCCGTTAAGCGCCTTCGAGGTGGAAGACGACGAACAGAACGTCGTTAATCCCGTCGAAATCAAGCAAGCCATTGAGGCTTACGAGAAGGACCAGGTCGCGGAATCGAGAAGAAGCGAGATTCTCGACTATGGCCGTTGCCTTGGCGAGTTCGGCATTGCGTTCGGAGAACTTGCGGAACATGCGCCGAAACATGCCGATTCGCGCGAAACGTTAATCCAGATCGCGTCCAAGCTGGCAGGCGAGCCCAACCTGATGAGGACGCTGCTGGTTCAAAAGACGCTGCCGATCAAGGAACTGCTCGATCACGTGGACGTGTCCCGCAAAACGTTGGAGCGCAATCGCAAGTACATCATTGCGATCGCGCTGATCCTGAGCGGTCCGTACCCGTATCTCCAAGATTACATACAGGTCACCGAGCGTTCGTTGTGAAAGGAGTCTGTGTCGCCATGCAAAAAGGCGTCGTCATGGAGATCACCCCCGGTGAAATCGTGCTGTTAACCCGGGATGGACAATTTATTCGGATTCCTCGCGGTTCACGAGAGTGCGAGATTGGAGACGAAATTCAATTGGTTCAGCAGCCCGCTCCCGTTCGCGGCGGTTCGTTCCGCATGCGTGCTTTGGTGTCCGGGCTCGTAGCCGCATGCGTGCTGCTGGTCATGGGTCTCGCGGCCCTGTTCGGCCGGTTCGACCGGGACCCGGTCATCATGGCGTACGTGACCCTCGATATCAACCCCAGCGTCGAGATGGGGATCGATACGAAGGAGCGGGTCCGCGAATTGACGGGGATAAACCCCGAAGGCGCGGCGCTGATATCAGGGTTGGATTATAACGGAAAAACGGTGGCTCAACTGACGGCCGAACTGGTCGCCCTGGCGGAACAGCAAGGATACCTGAAGAAAGTGGAAGAGGTCGATATCGTCGTATCGACGACGCCGGTGATCGAGGCGTCCGAAGACGAGGAGGACAAACTGGTATCCGCGGTATCCACGGCGGTGGCGGAATCCCTGCCGCCCGAGCAAAAGGAGACGGCCACCATCATCTCGCGGCCCGTGCCTGTGGAAGTGCGCCAGGAGGCGTTGGTGCACGGGATCTCCGCGGGCAAATACGCCATCTATCTGGAAGCGAAAAAGAAAAATCCGGAGTCCAAGGACATCGATCTGAACGCGTTCAAGACGAAATCGGTGTCCCAGCTTGCGAAGGAAGCGGGCGGCGTAAGCAAGCTGATCGACGAGAAGAACAGGCTGTCCAAAGACGATCTGCGGCGACTCGTCCTGGCGGAGAAAGAGCGCGAGAAAGAAGAGAAGGATAAAAATAAAGGAAAAGCGACTCCGACTCCCGCCAAAAACGCGCCCGCAGCGGCAAAACCGACTTCGTTCCGGTTCATACCGACTCCGACCGTCAAGCAGACGCCGAACCGCAATTACGATTGGCTGAAGCGGGACGACGACGAGGATCGGAGGAATTCGGGAAGCCGCAACGATAACGGCAACGCGGATCGGAGAGGCGGGAATTCAGGCAACCGCGGCGATTCCAAAGACGACGGCCGCGACCGCGGCAAAGGGAGCGGAAAAGCGGCGCCGACCCCAACGGTCAAGCTGACCGCTACGCCAAAGTCGACGGCGAAACCGACCGTCAAGCCGACATCGACGCCGGCCAAACGGCCGAATGGGGATGACCGTGACCGGGACCGCAACGATGACCGGGATCGGAACAACAACAAGAACGATCGCGACAGGGACGATCGGAGAGACGACCGCTGGCGCTGATCGCTGCATATTTATTTTTAAAACGGCCGCTTCTTGCGGTTAAAGGCGTTTATGCGGAATTTTCCGGGTCGTGCCCGGCAAATCCGCTTGCCGTTCGGACAACCGAATGTCATCAAAGCCGCTGCGGAAGTCATGTCTGTCGGGTGGCGGACGAAACCTTCGGACGTTACCATGAAGAAGAGATGGTGCGGAAGAGGAGAAGATCATGGAACCGACACATGCCATGTGGCTCTACCTGAACGAGCGAATGACCGGCGCCGACATCGCCGGGTTGTCCGAATGGTGCGAACGCCGGGGCGTTCGCAAACTGTTCGTCCATCTGAAGCAAAAAGGCCCCTATCCCGAATGGCAGACGGAACGGCTGGAGCGGTTGTTCGATGTCTGCGAAGCTGCGGGGATCGAAGCGCATGCGCTCGTATCGGCGCTCCAGCAGCACGCCTCCGGGCGGGAGGAGCTGTGGTTCGGGGATCGGGACTGCTATTGCGTCGACGCTCACGGCATCTCAAGCTACGACGAACCGATCGCCGGCCGGGGGTATCTGCTCGATCCCGGCAAGGACGAAGTCGTCCGGGGTGTCGCCGCGAACTGCGCGGATTTGCTTCGCCGGTTTCCCCGGCTGCGCGGCATTCATCTGGATTTTATCCGGTATTACCATTACGACAGCCGCCTGGTCATCGACGCCAAAAGCGCGGGCCATTGGATCGTAAAGCCGAAGCCGGGGGACCCTATCCAGCTCGGTCTGGCGGACGGAAGCGCGACGACGTACTTCGTCGAGTCCGTGCGCAATGTGCACAATGACCCGCCGATCGGGGACGAGCTGGTGCTGAAGCGGTCGTTCCGCTATTGCTTCTGCGGCTCCTGCGTTGCCGGCTTCGAACGCTTCGGCGGCATACCGGTTCCGGAGGAGCTGAAGGGCAAAACGGAGGAGACTGCCGGATGGCTGTTGGAGCACCGCCGGGCCGAGTGGGCCGATTACCGGGCCTCCATGATCACCCGGACGGTCGCTGCCGTTCGGGAGGCCGTCCGGGAGGCCGATCCCGGGGCGAAACTGTCCGCGACGGTCTGGTACAACGCCCCGTACGGCAACGAGCTGCGCGGAGAGCCGCTCACCCCGGGCAGCGATTACGACTGCTTCGGCCAGCATTGGCCGGCCTGGGCGGAGCATGGGCTTGTCGACTTTCTGTGCCCGATGGATTATTGGCTCGGACCGGACAGCTTCGGGGAAGTCGTGGCGGATCAAGTCCGCCGAACGCGCGGGCGGTTGCCGATCTACGCGGGCGTGCTTCACCAGCCGAGCGAGTTCGAGCTGACGGAGGAGTCGTTCGCGGAATACGAAGCGCGGGCTCTGAAGGCGGGCGCGGCCGGGCTCTGCTTCTTCCATTACGGCACGTGGAGCCGCCTGCTGGACTGAAGCCGATAGGGCCGAAACATAGCCGTTCGACCGGAGAATCCGGGTCGAACGGCTTTTTTGCGATAGAGCGGCACGGCCGCTGACGGAGCAGGTCCCGTCCGGCTCCTCATTTGCGCAAACCGGTCCCATCGAATAAGATGGGGCTAATAGAAGGTTTCGTACCCCAGGGAGGCAGCAAGATGGATGTACGCAAGCTCAGACTGTTCGACACGTGGAGCACGCATTCCAGTGAAGACCGCGACGAATACGAGAAGGATTACGCGCGCTTGATCCAGTCGCCCGCGTTCCGGAGACTGCAGGGCAAATCGCAGGTGTTCGGCGCGGGAACCGGCGACTACTACCGAACCCGTCTGACGCACTCGCTGGAGGTGTCTCAAATCTCGCGCGAATTGGCGAAGCGGCTGCGCCGCCAATACCCGTTCCTTGCCAACAACGAGCACCCCGGGCTTACGCTGGAGCCGGAAGTTGTCGAGATCGCGGCGCTGGCTCACGACCTCGGCCACCCTCCGTTCGGTCACAAGGGAGAGGAAGTGCTCAATCGGCTGTTGACCCGAGAGCACGGCTTGCCCTACGAGGGAAACGCGCAGAACTTCCGTATCCTGATGTTCCTGGAGAAGCGGGCGGGCAGCGGGAGCGGGCTGGACTTGACCGCCGCGGTGCTGCTGGGAATCAACAAATACCCGTTTCCGCTGGGAGACACCGGACACTTGAAGGGCGTGTACCCGACGGAATGGGAGGGCATCTCCTACCTGCGCGACATATGGGGCATGCCCGAGGGCAAAGCGACGATAGAGGCGCAATTGATGGATTTGTGCGACGATATCGCATACTCCACGCATGATCTCGAAGACGGCATCCGCGCCGGAAAAATCCAGATGAACCGCAGCTTTTTCGAGGACGAATGGCTGGAAAACCACGTCATTCAGGAAATTCTCGACGATCCCGGCAACGGTCATTTGGGCTGGGAGACGATTGACCTGCGGCAGACAGTGCGCCGCGTGCTGGACGAATTCTTGCGCGAGTGGGAGGCCGTATATGCCGACTGCGGCGGCGAATCGTCCCGGGCCCGCCGGGAGATCAAGGCGCGTTGGGTCGGCAAATTCGCCCAAGGCGTCGGCATCGTCGATGATCCGGCGGGCGGCTGGAAAAAGGTGACGTTTGTCCGTGACGGCGCTACGGACTGGAAACTGCTGCGGACGATGGAAATTCTCAAGAAGCTGGCCTGGGTCACCCTGATCAAGGATTTCCGCGTGCAGCGGCTTCAGAAGCGCAGCGAAATTATGCTGGAGCGGCTCTGGGACAGCTTCAAGGAGCCCCAGGCGGGGCGGTTGATTCTGCCCCCGGATTGGATCGAGAGCTACGAGCGCCAGAAGGCGAACTGGCCGTGGGAGCGGATGGTCGCCGATTACATCGCGGGCATGACCGACGCTTACGCGGAGAAAGTATACGCCGAGCTGTTCGCGAGCCGGACGGGGTCGATCTACGAGCGGGATTGACGGTGAGGCGGCGAATCTGCCGCTTTTCCGGTTCATAATCGCCGCCGAAGATTAATAGAATGGGATAAGCAAGCGGAGCGGAGGGAACTTCGCGGCCGCGGCGAGCTTGCGTCTGACGGCCGGACGCTGGGGGGGATGACGATGAAGAGAAGCGAGGGTCATGCGGCTTCCCTGAACGAAAACAGCTTCCAGGCCGTGGCGGCGCGCTCCGTCCCCGCCATGTTAAACGCATTGGCTTCGCTGTTGTCCTCCTACGGGGACAGCTTGCTTTATTTCTCGGCCGGGACCGGAGAAGACAGCGGCACGGGAGCGCCGGCACGTCCGACGACGCCGGGGGAGGCGCTGGAATGGGCCGACTCCGCGGAAAGCCGGCTGGACATGTTCCGGCACGGTCTGTGGCTGGAGTCGGAACGAATCCGGCTGTACGCGAGGCTGGCCGGAAGCGGTTTTCTCTGCGAAGCGGGCAGCCGGGAGGAGGTCGCCTCGGCTCTCTCCCGTCTTCGATCGGCTTTGGCGCGGGCGGCGGAAGCGGTCATCCTCGCATGTTGCAGGCTGCTGGAATCCGTGAACGAAGCGGGGGACCGGAAGCATGCGTTCCGCACGCGCGGCAGGCGGTTGCTCGAAGCGCTGGAGCACCTGTTCGTCGCGGCGCGCCGGATCGCCGGCGACTGCGAGGAGGACGAGGATGCGGCGTTCCCGGCCGGACGAGGCGAACCGCACTTTGACGCGGGCGGGCTGGACAGGCTGGAACGGGCGATCGTGCGGGCGTATATGGATCATCCGCCGGCCCGGAAGTCGATGCGGGAGACGGCGGCACGCATTCGCCTCCATCTGCGGCGGGGCGCCCCGGGGCATGAGGAGAGGGAGACGGATGCGGGAACGAAGCCGTGGACCCCTTTTGCAGGCAAAGAAAAGTCCGGGGGCCGTCCGGGAGGTTAGCCTTGCCCAGTCTCAATCTCGCATGAAATACACCCTCCAAGTTGTCGGGAAGAAAGCAGCCCTCAGGCCCTTAACCTGTGGGGGCTGCTTTTTTGTGGATGCCAGTCAGCAACGCGAGCAGGACGCAAATTCATGGGGACTTGGAAAGTATCCAAAGGCATCCCTCCTTTTCGGAGGGACTTCCCCACATGTGCCAAGCGCGCCTATCATCTACCACAGGATATGTTGCGCAAGATCATCGCGCTGCCAAGAGGTTTATACTTTTAGCGAGCATCCCTTCAGGGGTTTTTTTTATTCCCAGATGTCAAGCAGATTCGTATTTTCATTTTAGTCGAAATCGAACCTTTGCTCTTTCCACGGGTCTCCATACATATGGTAGCCATTGCGTTCCCAGAAGCCCGGCTTGTCCTTGTCCATAAATTCGATGCCCCGCAGCCATTTCGCGCTTTTCCAGAAATAAAGATGGGGCACCACCATACGCACCGGATAACCGTGCTCGGGCGTCAAAATCTCGCCGTTGTGCTTCAAGCCGAAAAACGTGGTCGGTCGCAGGAAATCCTCGATCGGCAGATTGGTCGTCCAGCCATGCTCGGCGTGCAGCATGACGAATTTCGCTTCCGGCTTCAGCTTGACCCGCTGCATGACCGTCTCGACGGCGACGCCTTCCCAGATGTTGTCGAGCTTGGACCAGGTGGTGACGCAGTGAATATCGTTGCGGAACTCGGCGCGGGGCAGCTTCATAAACTCGTCGTACGTGAACCGGACTTCTTCTTCGACGAGGCCGAAAATACGAAGATCCCACTTGCTCATGTCGTTGTAGTAGGGGACGGAACCGTGGTGCAGAACGGGAAATCCGGTCGTTACCGTCTGTCCGGGCGGCACGCGGTTGTCCGCCGATGTCGGATGGGCCATAAGGACACACTCCTTGTGAGGACTTGTTAGATACATTATACCCCCAACCGCCCGATCGCTTCCAGCATACGGGGGCGCTTGCGAACGCATGGAGGCGTTGCCGGTTTTTGAAAGAGGACGATGCCCGACAAACCGGTTCCACGGGCCCTTGTCTTTGTGCTATGATAAGAAACGAGACTCAAAATGGGAGAAAAGAGCGATGAAATATAATATTCTGACATTTATTGGCGGTATTGTTGTGTTTGGCGCCGTTTTGGCGGCGGCGTGGCATTTGCAATCGTGGGTGCTGCTGTACATCGCCAGCGCGTTGCCTGTCATTCTCGTGCCGCTGATGCCCGATATTCCGAGAAAACAAGTGATCCGGCGGACCGGCGGCAAGGAGCAGTATGCGATCCGGCGGCAAAGCGGCGGCGCCGACGACGCCGGCGTGCTGCATATCGGCTTCCGCCCGGGAAGCGTCAATTGGAACAAAACGTGGCTGTGCGTGCCGTTGGAATTGATCCGCAACGCCGAGCCGTATGCGGGCGCTGCGGAAGAAGCCGTCACCTTGCCCGTCTCGGCCGGCGATTGCCGGGTGACGGGAGGACGGCGTCCGATGCTGCGCATCTCGCTTCCGTCCTTGTCCGCCCGCGCCCAAGCGCTCAACTATAAGACCCGGGAGGTTGAGCGGCTGACGCTGCGGCTCGACGAGCTGCCTCCGCTCGCGTTGAGCTTGCCGGTCCGCCGCAGCCGGTCGGCCGGCCAGAGCCGCGGAGCGGCCCTGCCGCTGAATTAACCGGCTCCGGCTGCGGACGAAGCTTGCGCTTCCGCCTCCAGATAATACAGGATCGCCCGCGTGACGGAACCGGAGCCGCCTTTCGGGTCCAGTACTGTTTCGCTCCAGAGCCACGCGGTTCCGCCCGTATCCAGATGAATCCACGGGATGTTTTCCGCAAACGCCCCGACAAACAAGCCTGCGGTGATGGCGCCCGCCCATTTCCGCGGGCTTGTCATGTTTTTCAGGTCCGCGACGTCGCTCTCCAGCATCGCCCAGTATTCCGGATAGGCGGGCATCGGCCATATTTTCTCGCCGGAGGGGGCGGCGGTCCGCAGGAACCGGTTCAGGAACGCTTCGTCGTTCGCCAGCGCCATCGTCGCGACGTCGCCCAACGCGATTAGCACGGCGCCCGTCAGCGTGGACACCTCGATCAGGCGCTGCGCGCCTTGCTCGATGGCGTACGTGACGCCGTCGCCCAGCACGATGCGGCCTTCGGCGTCGGTATTCAGCACTTCCACCGTACGGCCGGAGTACGTCCGGATGATGTCGCCGGGCTTATATGCCGAACCGGAGGGCATATTTTCCGCCGCCGGGATGACGAACACCGCGTTCAGCGGCGGCCTGCGGACGCCGAGCGCGCGGGCCACCCCGAGCAGGACGGCCGCGCCGCCCATGTCGCTGATCATTTCCTCCATGCCTTCGCCTGGCTTGATGGAGATGCCGCCGGTGTCAAAGGTGATGCCTTTGCCGACGAATCCGATGACGTCGGTCCATTCCGGCTTTCCCTGATAACGCAGCGTAATCAGCCTCGGCGGATGGGCGCTGCCTTGGCCGACCGTATACAGGCCGAGCATGCCCCGGGCGAGCAGATCCGCTTCGTCCAGCACCTCGCATTGCAGGCCGAATCGGTCGGCCAACCGCTTCGCTTCCCGGGCGAGATCGTCCGGGGTGAGCTTGTTGCTCGGCAGGTTGACGAGGTCCCGCGCGTAACCGGTCGCTTCCGCGTACAGCGCGCCCAACTCGGCGGCTTCCCGCAGGGAGCGGGCCGAAGCGGCGTCCAGCGGCGCAGCCGGTCGCAGCGAGACGCGGCGCAGCGCCGCGGGCGCGGCCTGGCCGGCGGCGGCCTTGTAGCTCGCGGGCCGGTAGGCCCCGAGCACAAGGCCCTCCGCCGCCGCCCGAGCGGCCGAGCCGAAGTCGCGGGCGGGTTCGCCCGCGGCTTCGGCGTTCGGCCGCGGCCGCGCCCACGGCGAGGCGCTGTAGGCGCCGGCGGCAGGCGCTTCCTGCGACAGCGGGGCTGTCGCAGGAAGCGTGGCCGCCAGCGCCGTCGCGCCGAGCGCCGCCGCTGCGCGGGCCGCCGCGGCCATCGCCGCGCGCAGCGCGTGCGGGCGCAGCGGGCCGGGCTCGGAGCCGAGCCCGGTCAGCAGCACGTACGGCACGGGCAGCAGGCCGCAGGTGGGCAGCCGCTCGACGGCGCCCGGCTTGCCGGTGAGCGTACCGCGCCGCTGAAGCTCCAGCACCGCCTCGGCCAGCGGGGCGGGCAGGCTGGCTGCCGCTTGGGCCGCTTCATTCGCGCGGTACGGGACAATCCACGCGTCGAAGCCGGCGGGCAGAGGCCCACGGCTGTCGCCGATGTCCCAGACGATGCCGCTCGCGCCGAATCCGGCATCCGCGCGGCCGTAAATGTGCCGCGAGCCTGCATCGGAGAAAACGTCTCCGTTTTTTTGTCCACGGGTCATAACCGATTCACACCTTTGCATCAAGTGCTCGGGCCGCCCCGGACCGCTTCCGCCGTGCGGGCGGAGGGCTGTGGGACGGCGGCTCTAAAAAAACAAGAAGTCTCCGGCCCGCGAAGGACGGGGGCAGAGGCTTCTTGGCTCGAAGATCGGCAGGGGCGGACGGGCCGGCAGACTTCCGCCGGAACGAGGCGCGACCGCGTGCCTTGTGCGGCCCATGCGAAGCTTTCCGTACGGAGCCGGCCGGTCCGCACCACGACGTTCGCTCCAAGCCGTCCTTACGCTTCTTTGGCGCGGAAATGCTCCGACCGGTAGAAGCCGGCCGCCTCGCGAATGACGCTTGCCATAGGCAGATGGTACGGGCATTTCGGCTCGCATTGCGGCTGCTCGCGGCAGGGCTCGTAGTCGGCACAGGAGATGATTTTCTCGCGGTGCTTCTCGTAGAATTCGATGCCTTTCGGCAGCAAGCCGAATTTGTCCCGCACCTTGCTCGAGATCATCACGTCCGGGATCGGGATTTCGAGCGGACAGGAGCAGTAGTTGCAGCGGCGGCAGTTGTGCTCGCCAAGCTCTCCGGACAGCGCCAGCAGCTCCTCCCGTTCCCGTTCGTCCGGTTCCGATTCGATCGCGGCGATATTTTGCCGGACTTCCTCGACGGACACCATGCCCGAGATGATCACATGCACGTCCTGGCTGTAAGGGAAGCGCAGCGCTTTGTCGACCGGCTGCACGAACCCGCCGGACAAAGGCTTCATGGCGACGCGCCCCATATCGCGGCGGATCAGCTCCGGAATCAGTTCGTCCAGGGCGAACGGCTGAACGAGGCTGAGGTGGAACAACACTTGATCGAATTTGCCGCTCTGAATCCAGCGGGCGAGCAGATCGGGGCGATGTCCCGTAATGCCGATATAGCGGATTTTGCCCTGCTCGCGAAGCTCCAGAGCGGCCCGGTACGCGCCGTTTTTCTCGTCCATCGCTTTCTTGTATTCTTCCGGGTCGTTGACGTAATGGATCTGCAACAGATCGATCGTATCCGTCTGAAGGCGCTCCAGGCTGCGCAGCATCTCGGACTTCGCGGCTTCGTATTCACGCTGGTTGGTCTTCGTCGCGAGAAAAAATTCCGATCGGCGATGCGAGATCGAGTTGCCGATAATCTCTTCGCTGTTTCGATATGCGGCCGCGGTATCAATGTAGTTGATGCCCTGATCGAGGGCGTAATTCAACGCTTCTTTCGCTTGCTCGAACGGCACGCGTGGCAAGTTCATCGCTCCGAATCCGAGCGCCGACACGTTGTGCCCGATTTTGCCGAATTGTCTGTACCGCATGTCGCGGCCTCCCCTCTGTAGCGTTTCCCCATAGCTTCCATTGTAACACAAGGGCAAGCGGGCTTCGACGCCTCGTTTCCGCTTGTCCTTCAGCGGCAAAACGAAAACAACGCAAGCCGCCTGCTCGCGATGTTGTTCCGGCTCAAGTATTACGTGTCGGGTGCGTGGCTGCCCGCTCAGAAGAAAGCGCGGATGCGGTTCACGATGCCTTTTACCGCCGATTTGATCAATCCCGGCTTGTCCTCGGGTTGTGCCGCGGTCTCGCCGCTGCCGCTCTGCTGCTGCGCTTGCGCTTGAAGCGTTTCCGCCGATTTGGCGGCCGTAGCCGACCGGAGCTCCGCCAGTTCAAAGTCGGTATAGGTGAGGAAGTCCGTGTAAAATCCGTTCACGCCGACAGCGCGAAGCGCATTCAGCTCGCCGATATCGTTGACGGTGTGGGCGTACACGACCGCGCCCGCTCCGCGGATCGCCTGCACGAGCTCGGGGGTGGCCCGCTCCGTCGGCATAGCGACTGCCTTGACGTCGTAATCCCGGATGATGTCCACCGTCTCCTGCAGCGAGTAATTGGACAGGTACAGCGAGAAGAAGAGGTGCTTGAACGGGTGGATATCCCGCACGATGCGGATCATTTCCTCGGTGTACAGCTCCGGGATGATCCGGTCCAGCAGCGCAGGGTCCGTCTTTTTCGCGGTTTGGACGATTTGCTCGAACTGGATACGGACAAGTCCGGGGTCCGTTTCCTTCGTGTCGGTGACGAAATAAACATCCGGGTATTTTTGCAGAAGCTCCACGATTTTTTTGATGCCGATCGGATTGTATTTTTCCAGGATGGGGTGGCTGACGAACTCCTTGAACGGAATCGGCCCTTCTTTGCTTTCCTCCGGCAGCGTCGGCTGCAGCTCTTCGGACGAATAGTAGTGCCAGTCGTGTCGGGCCGCCAGCTTCTCGTCGGAGGTCAGGATCAGATCGACCTCGAACAGCCGGTGCCCTTTTTCGTAATTGGCGACAAACGCTTCGTATGAATTGGTGACGGCGTAACCCGAGATGCCGCCGAGACCGTGGGCGATCAATTCGTATTGCGTCCATTCCGGCGCTTCGGGCGGCTCGCTCGCTTCCGCCTCCGCTGTCAGGACCGCTTCCAGATGATCCCAGTCCCAACCGATTCCCGGTATCGAGAGCCATCCGAGGACAGCAAAACCGATCAGACCGATCATCGTCGTTTTGAATTTCATCCCTAAGTCACGCTCCTTGCTCCAAAAAATAATCCGCGCAGAGCGCCGCGCGGGGAGAGGGACGGTTCGCGGACAAGCAGTTGGCGCGGCGCTCCGGCCGGAAGTCAAAGCCGACGAATCGCCGGTCGGCGGCTCCTCCGTCCTCCGGTTGGAGTTTGCGGCAAACGCGGCATAATGGGGTGGAGAGGACGTTTCCGCGCTCGCGCCAATCGATTGTACCGCAGAAAAATGAAAATACCATGAAAACGGCCGCCATACAAAAAATAAAGCCTTCAGACCCGCCGTTTTGCCGGGCCCGAAGGCTTTTGCGCTTTCTCTCATGCCGGGTCGGATCAAGTTCCGCACGTATTGGGCCGCGGCCGCGCCGGGCCGACTTCCGCCGGCGAAGCCTGCCGATCGATCGGGGGAACGGCGGACGGAGGCGCATCTCTCAGCCCGCGCCATATCGCCTGAAGCAATCGGCTCTCCTGAAAAGGCTTGGCGACGATATCGGCGGCCCCGCAAGCCATCGCTTCGGCGACCGTGGATTCGTCGGTCCGTGCCGTGCAGATGACGAAGCGGGCGGCCGGGTCGAGACGGCGAATCATGCGCGCCGCTGTAAAGCCGTCCATCACCGGCATCATGACGTCCATCAGCACCAGATGGGGGCGCAGCGAACGGTACTGGGCGACCGCCTTGAGGCCGTTGTCGGCCTCGCCGGCAATCTCGTGTCCGGCCGACGAGACGATCCCCCGGAGCATATGCCGAAAAAAGGCCAGGTCGTCGACAATCAGCAGACGCGCCACACCCCTCACCTCCACAAGTCCCCGTGAACCGTCGTCGAGATTCCTTCTATCTCATACACTGTACAGAAACGCGAGAACGGAACATAGAGGCGTAAGTCGGGGCCGGTGGTCACAAAAAAACGACGGATATTGCGGCTTGCGGCCGTAAAAAAACGGGAAAATTGCGACGGCGGCCGGCGGCGATTGGACCGATGGTCACAGGGGCCAATTTCTGCGCGGCTCGAAGGCCGGCCTGCGTCAACTGTAAACCGGCGAGGCGAATTGGGCCAGATAGGTGAAGTCCGGCCGGGTGGCCTGATTCAGCAAATAGGCGGATGTAAAGCTGAAGGGAACGCGGTGCCGGTTTAACGCCTGGATGATTTCCCATGCCGGACGGATGCCGAGCCCGTGTCCGTAGTAGGTGCCGTCGCCCAGATCGACGGCGTTCTCACCCTGCCATTCGGGCGTGCGCGGATTGACGTCCGGGTTGCGGAAGTAGAGGATGTCTCCCGGCAAAAAGTCGATGGTCGGCAAGGTAATGAGCCGCAGATCCCTGTCGAAATCCCAGTGGTACAAGACCAAGTTGGCGAACAAGCGGTTGAAATTCGCCTCGCCGATCGTTTCCAGCACGGCTTTGTACAGCACGACGAGCATCGCTGTCGCGCATTCGAACGCGTACATCCGGCCGTTGGCGTAGATGTCGCGAATTCCGGCGGCCGGCGAGATGCCGGGGAGGAGCTGGAAAGACTTCCGCGGCGTCAGAGCCCAGACGGATGGGTTGGTGGTGGCGTAGCGGTCCACGGCAAACCGGATGCCGCTGGCATTCAGCTCGCGTGCCGCCCTGACGATTTCCCTGCGCAAACGCAATTCGAACAGCAATTGCTCTCGGGAAGCGTAGCGGTACACCAGCCGGCTTTCGGCCAATTTCATCAGCGTCCGCTGCTCGATGGGAGTCAGGCCGGCTCCCTCGGCGATTTGCACCGGATCGGCCGGCGCGCCTGCAATTCGGATCATGGAGGAGCGTCTCCTTCCCAGAAACGGCGATGGCGCTGATGGCCGCGCGGGGCCGTTTCTGCATGGTTCTGTTCTTTATCCTATTCGGGGAAGCTGGGCGCGTGAGTAATTTCGCCCCGAAATTGCCGGGGAGGGGAGAAGCGTCACATGCGAGGGCCGTGCGGCATACAGTGGAACTACGGGAAGAAAGGAGACGGTCGCGATGTCCAAGGGAAAAGTCAAATTCAAGAAGGCCTCGAACACGGATCGGCACAGGCATACGATGCGGATCGTCTCCAGCGACGTATGCCGGCTCTGCAAGCAGCAATGCGCCAGAGGCATCGCTTATATGAATCGGATGGAGGAACCGGGGGCCGTCGGCTACGGGGTTCCGTGCATATTAACGAAGGGGCGGGCTCCGAAATAGCGCGTATAAAACGATCCCCTCCTGCGCATAGTGAGGAGGAACAGGAAAAAGCAACCATGCGCAGAAGGGGATGTCTATCGAGCATGTATCGCATACGAGCGATAAAAGCGGCCAAAGGAGCGGCACTGTTAGCCGTCGTTTTGAGCGTCCTGCCCGGCTGCGGCTCCGACGCCGTGGCGAACGAGCCGGCGCCTTCGTCCATTACCGTCACGCTGAGAGACGGCTCGGGAGCCGTCAAAGGACAAGCCGTCCTGACGGAGGCGGACGGCGGCGTCAGGATGCGAGTAACCGTCAACGGGCTCGCGCCGGGACGGCACGGCATCCATTTTCACGAGAAAGGCGTTTGCCAGGGGCCCGATTTCGCATCGGCCGGCGAACATCTGAATCCGGCCGGCAAGCATCACGGATTGGAAAACCCGGAAGGTCCGCATGCCGGCGATCTGCCCAACTTGACGGTCGATGCCAAGGGATCGAGCGACATTGTGCTGTTTTCGCCCCTTGTTACGCTGCAGGCCGGCAAGCCGAATTCGCTGCGGAAACCCGGCGGCACGGCTCTCATCGTGCACGAGAAGGCGGACGATCAGAAGACCGATCCGTCAGGCAATTCGGGCGCGCGCATGTTGTGCGGGGTTATCGAATAAGCAAAGCAAGTGCCAGACAAGAAGAAGGCCGGCTTCAGACGCGTTCCAGCGTCAGCCGGCCTTCTTGCTTATCCTGCAGGAGCAGACGCGCCCGGAAGGTGCTGCCGTCCTCGGCCATGAACCGCAGCGGTCTTGTTTTCCCGCGCGTCGCCAGTTCTTTGACCGTCGATTCCGTCAGCCATCTGCCGTAGGCGGCCTTCCAGATGACGAACTTGCAGCCCTCGCGGTAACGGGAGCATCCGTAACCTGCCCGGCCGACGATCAGCGTGCCGCCGCAGCCGGGTCGCGGGCACGGCGCGACCGGGGCCCGCGAAGGCGGCGCCGAACCGGGCGCGGACGCCAAGCTCGGCGCGCTGCCGGGGGACGAAGCCGGGGCGGGGGCGTTAGCGGCCGCTTCGGACTTCGCGGTCAGGCGGCGGCTTCCCGAGGTCTGTCCGGAAGCGTCCGGCCGGCTCCCGGCGTGGTTCGCAGCCGTATGCCCGGCGGTAGCCGCCGCCGTCCGGGATCCGCTTCCTCCCACCCTCCAATCGGCCTCTCCGCCGCGCCTGCGGCTTTTGCCCGCGCCGCCGGCCCTGCCCGCAGCGGCTCCGCCGCGGGCGCGCTTGCCGCCTCTCGCCCGTTTCTCCGGCTCTTTCAACGCGTCTGCGCCGGCCGCCGTCTGGCGGGCGACTTTCTCGACGAGCGAGGCGGCGAACCGCTTGACCTGCTCCATGAACGGGCCCGCTTCCGCGCTGCCTTTGGCGATCTCATGCAGGCGGCGTTCCCATTCGCCCGTCATCTCGGCCGAAGCGAGCACCTCGACGCCCGCTGCGCGCACCAGCTCGATTGCGGTCCGTCCTTTGGCCGTTGCGGTGAGCGTCTTGCCCCGCATCTCGATGTATCCGACCTGCTTCAGGCGTTCGATGATGGCCGCGCGCGTCGCCGGCGTGCCGAGGCCGCGTTCTTTCATCAAGTCGCGGACTTCCTCGTCCTCGATCTCCCGGCCCGCGCTTTCCATCGCCTTCAGCAGCGTGCCTTCCGTGTAAGGCTTCGGAGGCTGCGTTTCCTTGTCGATCGCCACCGCTTCGACGCAAGCGACGCCGCCGCCCGCCATCAGCGAGAACGGCCGGTCCGTTTCCTCCAGCAAGGCTTCATCCTGGTCGCTTTTGCCTCCGTCCCGCGCCTCGGCGTCGGCGTTTTTGCCGTCCGCGCGTTTTTTGCCTCCCTTGCCCCGCCCGCCGCCTTGCCCGGCATCGAGCGATTCGTAAACCTTTTTCCAGCCGGGCTCCAGACGTTCCTTCACCTTCGTGCGGAACTCGTCGTCTTCGACGACCGTCGTGACGGCATGGAGCCGGTATCGGGCCGGCGGATAAAAATGCGAGAGAAACCGCCGCACGATCAGATCGTACAGCTTCGCTTCGTCCGGAGTCAGTCCGGAAGCCCGCTTGGGCGTCGGCAGTATGGCGTGGTGATCGTCGACCTTGGCGGGGTTGACGACGCCCTTGTTGCCGGGGTGAACCCGGGCCGGCTCCGCTTCGCCGGCAAGCTGCCCGTAAGCGGCGTCTGCGCGCAGCATGGCCAGCGCCCGGTGCATGTCCGGCACGTTCTCCGGGTTCACGAAGTTGGAGCTGGTCCTCGGATACGTGATGACTTTGTGCTTCTCGTACAGGGACTGCGCGAGATCCAGCGTTTTCTTGGCGGGGAAGCCGAACCGGCCGTTCGCTTCGCGCTGGAGAAGAGTCAAGTCGTAGAGCCGGTACGGATATTCGTTCGACTCCTTGGCCTCGTACCGCGCGACGGTCCCCGCCTTGCCGCGCACGCGTTCGGCGATCGCGGCGGCTTCCTCGCGGGAGCGAAGCCGTTCGCCGATGCGGCGTCCCCTGTAGACGGTGTCTCCCTGCCGGAAGACCGCTTCCACCTCGGAGTACGGCTCCGGAACGAATTGCTCGATCTGTTTGTCGCGCTCCGCGATCAGCGCCAGCACCGGCGTCTGCACGCGGCCGACGGACAGCAACGCCTTGTGCCGGATCGTGAATGCGCGCGACCCGTTCATGCCGATCAGCCAATCGGCTTCGCTGCGCGCGCGGGCCGCCGCCGTCAACGATTCGAAATCCCGCCCGTCGCGAAGCTCGCGGAAGCCGCGCCGGATCGTCTCCGCCGTCAGGTCGGAGATCCAGAGCCGTTTGACGGGCTGGCGCAGCTTGAGATATTGCTGGATATAGGCGAAGATGAGTTGCCCCTCGCGTCCCGCGTCGCAGGCGTTGACGATCAGGCCGCAGCGCTTGGCCAATTCGCCGATCGTTTTGAGCTGCTCCTTCGTCCTGGCGTTGGGCACCAGCTTAAAGGAGGACGGGATGATCGGCAGATCCTCGTAGCGCCAAGCTTTGTATTTCGCGTCGTAGGCCTGCGGCTCCGCCAGCGTCAGCAGATGGCCGATCGCCCAGGTGATGATATAGGATTCGCCCTCGATGTGAGTCCGCCCGCCGCGCGCGCGAGGCTCGATGGCGGCGGCGATGCTGCGCCCCATATCGGGTTTTTCGGCGATAACGAGCGTCTTCGTCGGCTGCGTCATAATTGTCCCCGCTTCCGTTTCGTATCCTACTTATTGTAGGAAGAGGCGGAATAGAATTCAAGATCGGACGGAAGCGGCCGGCCTTTAGCGGGACAACGTGCGTACCGGAAGCGGGCCGCCGCCGGGGGAGGGGGGCGCGCTTGGTCGGATGAGGGAGCGGAGCGCTGACGGGATACGGGAGCGAATGGTCGCGGGCGCGCTTGGTCGGATAAGTCGATAAAATCGACTTGCGCGATGGAGAAGCGACGGAGAAATTACGGAAAATCAACGGGGGAAACGATGGAGAAGCAACGCGAGAAGCGGCGAGCGGGCGGCCAAAGGCCGGCGGAACGCCGACGGATCGCCGCGGTGTCGCCGCGGCCCGAACAGGGACTTCTCCCAAGCCGCATGCATCGTCCGGCTTCGGAGAGCCCCGGTCGCGTCGGGCTTATTTCCCCGCTTAATGGCTCGGAAATTGCGATTTGTATCCCTGGAACTGCTGCGCCTTTTGCGAGATTTGCTGCGGATCGGCAGCTTGGAGCTTATACCAGCCTTTGTTGAACATCAGGTTGAACATCTTCGCCTGCAGCTCGTGAACATCGTTCAGCGTGGCCTGAATATCCTGATGCAGCTTCGGCATTTGCATCTCGCACAGAGCCGTATTGTAGCCGTTCGTCAAATATTTTTCGTACGCCAGCATATCGTTGATCCGGTCGCGGTCGGAAAATTCGGGCCCCTGAGGGGTTTGTTGCGCGCTCGCCTGAGGCGCTTGGATCGTGGTTGGCATGTTTTGTTCCTCCTTGTTGCTGGATCGCGTTATTGCAAGTGGCTCAAAATCGTGTTGTAATGCTGTTGATGCTTGGCTGCGGCTTCGCGCAGCAACTCGTTGATTTCGGCGTCCTGGCATTCGCCCATGTAATGGCTGCATTTTTTAACGGCCAGAAGCTCCCAGGATAAAAAATCCTGGATGTAGCTTAACTCTTTGTCCGTCAACTGGTTGCGGTTCGAAGTCGTGGGGCCGGCTGTCATCGAAGAATTTCCTCCTTGTCGTGAAATGGTTGCCGTACGCAACATTTAGCTTGCGCAGACCAAGCGGGGAATATGTGAGAAACTGGTTGGGGAGGACAAACGATGGAACCGGTTCAACGTTCAGACCGGACGGGGCAAGAGGGGCTTCCGCAAGGCGGGCGGAGGTTGTCCCGTAAAATGATTCATGCTGCCGCGCAGTTGTGGCGGTTCGGCTGGAACCAGGCGCTTTCTTGTCTGTTTCCCGCCGTCATCTTCGGGGCGCTTGCCCTAACGAAGGCCGTCGACCTTCCGTGGCTCGGACGATACGACTGGCTGCTTCTCGTCTGTCTGGCCGCCCAAGCCGGGATGCTCCTGTCGGGGTTGGAGACGAAGGACGAATTGAAGGTGATCACGGCGTTCCATCTGATCGGCCTCGCCCTGGAGCTGTTCAAGGTGCGGATGGGGTCCTGGTCGTATCCCGAGGAGGCATATACGAAGGTGTTCGGCGTGCCGCTGTACAGCGGGTTTATGTATGCGAGCGTCGGCAGCTATCTTTGCCAGGCATGGCGGCGGTTTTCCCTGAACGTCGACGGATGGCCCCGGCCCTATGTGGCGGTTCCGCTCGGCGCGGCGATCTACCTCAATTTTTTCTGGCACCATTACATTTGGGATTTGCGCTGGTATTTGACCGCGGCGCTGTTTTTCGCTTTCGGCCGGACGGTCGTGTCGTTTCGCGTCGGAGACGAACGGTACAGGATGCCGATGGTCGTCTCGTTCGCCCTGATCGGATTTTTTATCTGGCTGGCGGAAAATATCACCACGTTCCTCGGCGCATGGCAATATCCGGATCAACGGGACGGCTGGCAGCTCGTGCATCTGGGCAAGTTCAGCTCCTGGTTCCTGCTTGTGGTGGTCAGCGTGCTGATCGTCGGCCAATTGAAGGTCGTGAAGGCGGGCAGACGGGCTGCGGTCGGCGCGGACGGCCGAGAGCCGCGATAAAGCCGCAGCCAGACCGAACCGTACGGCATTTGCGGCCGGTTCGGCGAGTTATGGTATGATGAAAGGAAATCGGACAAGACACGGAGAGGGGAATGCCGAAAATGGCAAAAGAAATCGTGCGTTTGTGGGAAGGCGCCGCTCCATACGGAACGGGCGGGGAAGACGAATTTCAGCCGTATCTGGAAGCGTACCCGCCGGAACGGGACGGAGGCGGTCCGACGGGAGCGGTCATCATCTGTCCGGGAGGCGGCTACGCGCGCCGGGCGGAGCATGAAGGCGAGCCGGTCGCCCGCTGGCTGAACGGGTTGGGCATCGCGGCATTCGTGCTGCATTACCGCGTGAGCCCCGCCCGCCATCCCGCGCCGCTGGAGGATGCGCTCAGGGCGATCCGGATCGTCCGCGGCGGAGCGGAGCGCTGGAACGTGAAGCCCGACCGGATCGCGATGCTCGGCTTCTCCGCCGGAGGGCATCTGGCTTCGTGCGCGGGCACGCTTTGGGACGAAGGCCGGCCCGATTCCGAAGACGCATTGGAGCGGGAGATCAGCAGCCGGCCCGATCATCTTGTGCTGGGCTATCCGGTCATCACGAGCGGCATCTACCGCCATGCCGGTTCGTTCCAGCACTTGCTCGGCGACGAGCCCGATCCGGCGCTGATGGAACTGCTGTCGACGGAGCGCCGCATCGACGGCCTTACGCCGCCGACGTTCCTGTGGCATACGGCGGACGACGCTTCCGTGCCGGTCGAGAACGCTTTGCTGTTCGCGACGGGGCTGCGGAAAGCGGGCGTGCCGTTCGAACTGCACGTGTACGAGAGCGGCCGCCACGGACTGGGGCTTGCCCTCGATCACGACCAGGCGTATCCGTGGTCGGAGGCATGCGGCCGTTGGCTGATCCGGCAAGGCTACGGAAGGGCGTAAGGCTATGAACGCCGAGCGGAACGGGAACGCCGGAGAGATCGTTCTCCGGCCGTTGGGAGAAAGGGTGCTGATTGTCGAGGCGCCTTTTCTCGAACCGGCCGAGGCCCGGCCGTTTATGCGGCGCCTGCTCGCCCGGCTGGAAGCCCGGCCGATAGACGGGTGGATCGAAGCCGCCGCCGGGTTCGCTTCGGTCGCGGTGTATTACGATCCGATCCGGTTCGCCGATACCCGGACATGGTCCGGCCAGCCTGACCGTCCGCAAGAGGAGCGCGTCCTCCTGCGGACGGCAGCCGCAGCGGGAGGGCGGCAGGCCGGCCGCGGCGGACGCCCGGGCGAAGGGGCGGTGGCGATCGTGCTGGAGGCGTCCAATCCCGGTCCGATCTTGCGCGCATTCGCGGACGAGCTTGCGGCCGTCGCGGAGGAGGCGTGGATCGGGGAGGAAGAGGACGGGAGCGGGCGTCTCGTCCGCATCCCGGTCCGTTACGGCGGCGCCGACGGCCCCGATCTGGCGGACGTGGCGCGGTATCACGGCATAACGGAAGCCGAGGCGGTGAGGCTTCACAGCGAGGCGGAGTACGAGGTGGCGATGCTGGGCTTTGCTCCGGGCTTCGCGTACCTCGACGGCCTGGCCGAAGCGCTGGCGACGCCCCGGCTGGACGAACCGAGGCTGTCGCTGCCGGCCGGGGCCGTCGGCATCGGCGGCGCCCAGACCGGCGTCTACCCGCTGGCTTCGCCCGGAGGCTGGCGCTGGATCGGCACGACCCCGCTGGCGATGTTCGATCCGCTGCGGGAGCCGCCCGCTCTGCTTCGCGCCGGCGATCGCGTGCGGTTTGTGCCGATGGCGGACGGGGAGGTGGCCGGCCATGAACGGGACCGGGCGTAGCGGCGGCTTCATCCGCGTGCTGAGACCGGGCCTGGCGACGTCCGTGCAGGACCTCGGCCGGCGCGGCTACCGGTCCGTCGGCGTGCCGGCCGGAGGCGCCGCGGACCCCTACAGCCTGCTCGTCGCGAATCTGCTCGTGGGCAACGCTCCCGATTCGGCCGCGCTGGAGGCGACGCTGGCCGGCCCCGAGCTGCTGTTCGAGGAGGCGGCCGTTGTCGCTGTGACGGGAGCGGACTGGTCGCCCGCGGTGAACGGCAGGCCGATCCCGATGTGGCGGCCGGTCGCCGTGCCCGCGGGCTCGCGGCTCGCCTTCGCCGCGCCCGGCGGCGCGGCGGGCGCGCGCGCCTACGTCGCGGTCGCGGGCGGCCTCGACGTGCCGCAAGTGCTGGGCGGCCGCGGCGCTTATGCCCGCGCCGGCTTCGGCGGCCACGAAGGCGGCCGGCCGCTGGCGGCGGGCGACCGGCTGGCGCTGGGCGAGCCGTCCCCGCCCGTCCGGGCGCGGCTCCGTGCGGCGCTTGCCTGCTGGGCTGCCGCCGGCGGGCCGCCGGAACCGCTCGCGCCCCGCTGGAGAGCGCCTCGCGGTCGGCTGTCCGCCCCCGCAAGGTTGCGAGCCGTGCCCGGCCCCGAGGCCGCGCGGTTCAGCCCGCAGACCCGCGAGGCGTGGACGCAGGCGACGTACCGCGTGCTGCCCGCCTCCGACCGCATGGGCTGCCGCCTGTCCGGTCCGGCGATTCTGCCGGCGGAGTCCGTCCAGATGTACTCCGGCGCCGTCGTCTTCGGCACGGTGCAAATTCCGCCGAACGGCCAGCCGATTCTGCTGCTGGCGGACAGCCAGACAACGGGCGGTTACCCGAGGATGGCCCAGGTGATCGCCGTCGACCTGCCGGTTGCCGGCCAATTAAAGCCCGGAGACGAGGTTCGGTTCGAGTTCGTGACGTACGCCGAAGCGGAGAGGCTGCTGCTGGAGGCGGAGGCCGACAGGCGCGAGCTGGCCGCAGGCATTCGGCTGGCGCTGGCGTTCGGCGGCGGCTGGTCGCCCGTATGACGCGCGCCGGGAAGGATAACAAGGCGCATAGGCGGGCGCTTCACAATCCGCGACAGGGGGATGTTAGCCGATGAAGACGATCGATTTGAATTGCGACATGGGCGAGAGCTACGGCGTCTACCGGCTGGAGCTGCCGGACGAGGCGCTGGAGCTGATCAGCTCCGCCAACATCGCCTGCGGCTATCACGCCGGCGATCCGGCGACGATGAGGCGCACGGTGAAGCGCTGTCTCGAACGCGGCATCGCCGTCGGGGCCCATCCGGGCTTGCCGGATCTGGCAGGCTTCGGCCGGAGGCGGATGGACGTCTCGCCGGACGAAGCGTACGAACTGACACTGTACCAGATCGGCGCGCTGGACGCGTTCGTCCGCGCCGAAGGTGGACGGCTGTCGCATGTGAAGCCGCACGGCGCGTTGTACAACATGGCGGCGGACGATGCGCGTCTGGCCGAAGCGATCGCGACGGCGGTCGCCCGTTACGACGATTCGCTCGTGCTGTTCGGGCTGTCCGGCAGCGAGCTGACGGCGGCCGCCCGGCGAGCCGGATTGCGCGCGGCGGAGGAAGCGTTCGCCGACCGCGCCTATATGCGCAGCGGCCGGCTCGTTCCCCGTTCGATGCCGGGAAGCGTGCACGAGGACACGCGGGCCGTCGCCGAACAAGCGCTGGCGCTTGCGCGCAATGGGGCCGTCCGGGCATGGGACGCGCCGGAGACGGTAGCCGTCCGGGCGGATACGCTGTGCCTGCACGGCGACGGTCCGCATGCGGCGGAGCATATACGGGCGGTGCGGCTCGCGCTGGAGCAAGCGGGCTTCTCGATCCGCGCCCCGGGGCGGTAATCCGGTCTCGGTCGCGTTTTTACGCGTACGGCGGAGGCGGACAAAATATCTATAAAGAATCTTTACGGCTCTCCGCTCCAAAATTTTCCTTGTGCAGCCAGGGGATGCCCCCCTATAATGGATGTATGCGAATAACGAAACGACGGAAAGGGGATGGACGGAATGATCAAGACAACCGCATCGATGACGAGCGCTTGGCCTGACCAAACCGAATATCCCGCCATCCGGGCGCTTTCCCGACATGCCTGTTTATAAGCTGGAACCGGCACGATGGCGACGTCGTGTTTTTTTATTCGCATTTTTCCGCCGAAATCCAAATTCAACCAAGGAGGTGTGAACGATGCAAACTCATCAGGATTCCCGCGCGACACAGATGGCCATGCGTTTGGCGAACACAGGGAGAGGAGTTTTCATTCGTGACGTACAAAAATGGAAAGGATTTTCTACCGCCTAGATTGCTTCGGGAACTGCAGGAGTATATCGACGGCGAAATCGTTTATATCCCGAGAAAAAGCGAAAAGCGGGCAGGCTGGGGTGAAAACAACGGAACCCGGCTGGTCATCCAGAAGCGCAATCAGGACATCTACCGGCAATTCATGAACGGGTCTTCGGTTCGCGATCTGATGAGCCGCTATCACCTGTCGGAGGACAGCATCCGCAAAATCGTATGCAAAATGAGAGGCGCCGCCGCCAAAGCGGCCGAGACGGTCGCGCAGTGAACGGAAGGGCGCCGATAAGCGGGGGCGATACGCATGCCGCGAGGGGAAAACCCGATCTGGGTCTTCGTCTACGGAACGCTGCTTCCGGGGGAAATCAATCATGGCGTCCTGTCGCCGCATGCGCTGGAGTGGTGGCCGGGAGCCGTACGCGGGCATCTGGTCGACGTCGGCCCGTATCCGGCGCTCGTCCCCGGTACGGATGGCCGGGTGACGGGCCAATGGGTAAGAATCGCCCCGGAGGGATTAAGGCCGCTGGACGAGCTGGAATTGTTCCGGGGCATCGAGGAACCCAACGAATACGAGCGCGTGTGGATCAAAGATCTGGAGACCGGTCGAGCCGGCTGGACGTATGTGTGGCCGGACGATCGGGGATTCGCCGTTATTCCGGGAGGAGACTGGCCGTCGTACCGCACCGCGCGCGGAGAAGCGAAGCAGGTGTTCCGGCCCGGATATTTGCAATTTTGACAGAACCGCAGCGGCTTTGCCGTCCGGCACGACCATCGTCGGACAGCAAGCCGCTGCGTTGCGTTTCAGGGGCATGGGAGCGTTCGCTTAACGAGTTTCATTGGCGCGAGGCGGCTTGTTGGCGGCCGGCGCTTTTTTCCGGTACTCGGACGGAGTCAACCCGCTCCATTTCCGGAACTGGTTGCTGAAGTAAGCCGGTTCCGTATACCCGACCCGGTTGGAGATCTCCTGCACCCGCAGCTCCGTCTGCTGAAGCAGCTTGGCGGCCGTCTCCATCCGCTTTTCCGTCACGTAGTCGATAAACGTCCGGCCCGTTCTCTGCTTGAACAGTTGGCTGAAGTAGCTGGGATTCAGGCAGACGTGCTTGGCCGTTTCCTGCAGCGTTAATTCGTCCCCGCCGAGATGGTCCCGGATATAGCGGATCGCCCGGTCGATCGGCGAGTTGTCCTGGGCGGACTCCTCGGCCTGCCGCTCCGCCGCCCGCTTCTCCTCCCTTCGGCGGGCCCACCGAACCAGCACGTCCCGCAAGTCGGCGACATCGACCGGCTTGAGCAAATAGTCGAAGACGCCGAACCGGAGCGCCTGACGGGCGTATTCGAAATCGTCGTGTCCGGACACAATCGCCAGATCCGGGCGCTCGGGCAGCTCGGAGATCGCTTCCGCAAGCTGAAGGCCGTTCATGACGGGCATCTTGATGTCGATCAAGGCCAAGTCGGCGCGATGTTCGCGGAGCCAGTCGAGCGCCTCGATGCCGTTTGCGCACATGCCGGCAACCGTCAGGGGCAATCCCGTCCGTTCGAGCGTCGTCTTCAGCGCCTGGCGCACCCACTTCTCGTCGTCCACGATCAAGATTTTCCAACTTTCGGTTTCAGTCGTTTGGGCCATGATCCCGAACCTCCTCTCTTGCCGCTTCGTCCAGCGGCAGCCGGATTCGCACGGTAACGCCTTTCCCCTCTCCCGACTCCACCTCCAGTCCGTACGCTTCGCCGAATACGTGCTGGATGCGCCGGTGCACGTTGATCAGGCCGATATGCGCATCGCGTTCCATCGGGTTCGCTTCGGCCAGCCAGGACTGCAGTTGGGCCAAGCGGTCGGGCGGGATGCCGGGCCCGTCGTCGCACACGACGACAGTCATCGACGTCGCCGTCTCGCGCTCCGCGTATACGCAGATGCGGACCGGCCGCAGCGAGTTTTCCACGCCGTGAATGACGGCGTTCTCGATGATGGGCTGCAGCGCGAATTTTACGATCCGCTGCCGCTTGGCCCATTCCGGAATCTCGATCCGGTAATCGAACAGATCGCCGAAGCGGTGCTTCTGGATACGCAGATACCATTCGCTGATCTCCAGCTCTTTCTGGAGCGTGACCGCGGATTCGTTGCTCAGGCTGTACCGCATCAGCTTGGCGAGCGCCGCCGACATGTCGGCGATGTCTTCCCGTTCGCCGCCGAGCGCCATGCCGCGGATCGTCTCCAGCGAATTAAACAGGAAATGCGGATTGATCTGGGATTGCAGCGCCTTGAGCTCCGTTTCCTTCTGCCGGAGCGAGCTTTCCGCTTCCCGGATTCTGGACCCGTACACCTCGTTGACGAGCTCCCCCAGCCGCGCGGTCATATGGTTGAAGGCCAGCGACAAATACCCGAGCTCGTCCCGGGCGGCGACCGGCACGCGGACGTCGAAATTGCCGTTCTCCACATGCTTCAGCATATGCTTCAGCCGGTAGACGGGGCGGGTGATGCTGCGGGCGAACCAGACGCCGACGATGTAGACAAAAGCCAGAAACAGCAGGCCGGCCAACACGATCGTCCTCGCGATGTAGTTGTTGCCGGCCATCAGGTCGGCGTAAGGCCGGGCGGCGGCAAGCGTCCAGCCGAAGCTTCCGGATCTTCGGAACGCGAGGAAATCGTCTTCGGCGGCCTGCCTGTCCAGCTCGCGCGTGCGGAACGAACCCGAGCCGGCCCGCGTCATCTCGTCCAGCCCGACTCCTTCGTACGGCCGGCCGATCTTGTCAGCATCGGGATGATAGACGTAGTTGCCGCTGTCGTCGAGAATCATCAGGTATCCGCTCTGCCCGACACGGACCATCTCGGCCGCTTCCTTCAAGCGCTTGTAGTTCACGTCGATCATCAGCAGACCTGCGGGCTCCAGCGTCATCGGACTGACCAGCCGTCTGGCCAAGGTGATCACCGGTTCCTTGTCCCTGTTCTCGTGCAGGCGGACGAGCCGGGTAACGACCTTGGTGTCCCCGTTGGCGGACAACGTCTTGTACCAGTGCTCCTGCAGCACGTTCTCCGCAGGCTCGCGGGCGCCGCCCGCCGTCGAATCGACGATCATGACGCCGTCAAGCATGATCGTGACGCCCGCGATGTCCGAACGGGAATAGCTGGCGTTCTGCAGCACCTGGAGTACCGCGCGGCGGCCAGGGTTTTGCTCGGCCTCTTCCAATGAACGCGCTCGCATGAAGGTGCGGATATCGGGGTCGTTCAAGATCCGGATCATCGTAATCTCCAAGTCGCGGAAATAATCCTCTACGTAAGCCTGCACCTGCTCCATGATTTCCTGGCTGTACTGATTGGCCTCCTGGCGCAGCACTTCGGAAGATTTGCGGTAGGAGACGAGTCCTAACGAGATCATCGGGATCACGACAAGAAGGGCCGAATACACGAGCAGGCGTATGGAGAGCGGAGCGTCCCTGAGCAGCAGCGTTCTCGCCCAATCGTGCAACCGTCGATTCCTCAACCCGCCACCTCCTTGTGCGAAAAATACGGCTTCGGCCTCCGCTGCGAGAGAGGAGGCCGCAGTCGGCCGCGGTCCGGAAAAGCCGGGATTCCGGTCCCCGCGGTACAAAAGCAGCCTCCCGCAGGGAGGCTGCCATCCTAGTCGTTATTCCCTTACTGCTTGTATTTCTCGATCGATTCCAGCACTTCTTTGTACTCGTTCCGGTATTTGTCAATGACCGGCTTGACGGCGGCCTGCCACGGCTTCGGATCCGTCACTTCCGTGATCGTCACGCCGGCGGCTTTGACGGCTTCTTCGGATTTTTTCTCGTACTTCGCCCATTCTTCCTTCTGGGTCGCGACGGAATCGAGTGCCGCTTGCTTGATAATATCCTTGTCGGCTTGAGACAGCTTATCCCAGACCGTTTTGCTGATCAGCAACACTTCCGGCACGCGCTGATGCTGGTCGAGGATGAGGTTTTTGGCCACGTCGTAGTGTTTGGACGAATAGTAGCTCGGATAGTTGTTTTCCGCTCCGTCGATGACGCCGGTCTGCAGGGAGCTGTACACTTCGCCGTAAGCCATCGGCGTCGGGCTGGCGCCGAGCGCGGTGATCAGGTCCATATTGATTTTGTTTTGCTGGACGCGGATTTTCAGTCCCTTCAGGTCTTCCACTTTCTTGATCGGCTTCGTCGCATAGAAGTGACGTGCGCCGGAGCTGTAGTAAGCGAGACCTTTCATGCGGGAGCTCTCCAGGCTGTCGAGCAGCTTCGTACCCTCATTGCTGTCAAGGAATCTCCACAGATGATCGTCGTTGTCGAAGATGTAGGGCAAGCTGAATACGCCGAATTGGTTGTTGAACGCGGCCAGCGCGCCGGTGCTGACGCGGGTGAATTCGATTGCGCCCAGTTGCACTTGCTCAATGACGGATTTCTCCTCGCCCAGTTGGGCCGAAGGGAAGACGTCGATCTGGATGCGGCCGTTGGTGCGTTCTTTGACGAGCTCGGCGAATTTCTTGTCTCCCAGCGTCGTCGGGTAGTCGCCCGGATGCGTCTCGGCGAGCCGGAACGTATATTTCGGACCGGAGTCGCCGCCTGCCGCGCCTCCGTTGTCGGGCGCTTTGTCCGCGCCGCCGCCGCAAGCGGCCAAGATCGTGCCGAGCAAGGCGACCGCGCCGATCGTGCCAATTCCTTTTTTCATGAAACGCATGAAGATGCACACTCCTCTATATTATAATGGATTGATTGATATGCGAAACAATCGGAATCGTATAAGAGCCGCATTTAGCCGACAGGTCTCAGCCGAACAGGTCTCAGCCGAACAGGTTCGGCAGCCACATGACGATACCCGGCGTGTAGGTCAGCAGGAACAGCACACCGACCATGACCAGGAAGAACGGAAGCAACGCCCGCGTGGCTTTCTCGATCGAGACTTGACCGATGGCGCTGCCGACGAACAGAACCGTGCCGACAGGCGGAGTCAGCAGCCCGATCCCCAGGTTCAGGATGAGAATAACGCCGAAGTGAACGGGGTCCATGCCCATCTGCGTGACGACCGGGTACAAGATCGGCGTCATAATCAGAATAAGCGGCGCCATATCCATCGGAGCGCCGAGGATCAGCAGCAAAATATTGATCAGGATCAGGATCACGTACGGATTGTCGGAGATGGACAGAAACAGATCCGTGACCAAACCCGGGATTTTCAGATACGCCAGCAGCCAGCCGAAGGCGTCGGACGCCGCAATCAGGAACATCACCATGGCGACCGTGCGGAACGTCTTCTTCAGGATGACGCCCATGTGGGACAGCTTGATGTCCCGGTAGATGAAGAAGGTGACGATAAAAGCGTACAAGCAGGCAAGCGCGCCGGATTCGGTGGCGGTGAACCAGCCGGAGAAGATGCCGCCCAGGATGATAAAGGCCGTCAGCAAGGAGACGAACCCGTCCAGCAGCACCTTCGGAATCCGCTCGCGCGGAATCGGTTCGCTGCGGCCGTAGCCGCGCTTGCGGGCGATGATGTAGCTCGTGATCATCAGAGCCCCCAGCAGAATCAGGCAAGGCACGATCCCCGCCAGGAACAGGGAGGAGATCGACACGCCGCCGGCGGCCAGCGCGTACAGGATCATGTTGTGGCTGGGCGGCATGACGACGCCCTGGATCGCGGCCGAAGACGTGACGGCGACCGAATAGTCGGCGTCGTAGCCTTTCTTTTTCATCATCGGGATCATCACCGAACCGACCGAAGAGACGTCGGCGGCTGCGGAACCCGAGATGTTGCCGAACAGCATG
Source organism: Paenibacillus thermoaerophilus (assembly GCF_005938195.1). GTDB lineage: Bacteria > Bacillota > Bacilli > Paenibacillales > Reconciliibacillaceae > Paenibacillus_W > Paenibacillus_W thermoaerophilus. The sequence goes on along the minus strand of NZ_VCQZ01000012.1, from coordinate 72,134 downwards.
CAGGCCACGCAGTTCACGAGCGCCAGTCCGCCGCGAATGCGGCCGACCAGCAACTGCGCCAGGTTGACGAGCCTGAGCGCGAGACCGCCTTCGCTCATGATCTGCCCCGCGAGAATAAAGAACGGAATCGCCAGCAGCGAATAGGAACTTACCCCTTGAATCATCCGCTGGCCGACGACAGCCATCGGAATATCCAGATACAACACGGTCAAAATCGTCGACCCTGCGATCGTGAGAGAGATCGGAAATCTCAGCAGCAGCATCGCGACGAAGCTGACGACGAGAACGACGACGCCCATCGTGAGGTTCATTCGGCCACCTCCATCATGCCCTTATGCCGTCTGGTCTCCATGCCGAAAAACTGAATCGCGGCATAGAAGCAGGTCAATACGCCCGTGATCGGCATGACGACATAGGTCAGGCTGTTCGGAAGTCCCGTCGCCGGAAGAATGCTTTCGTGCATGATTTTCGTAAAATCCCAGCCGTAGACGATCAGGTAGACGCCGAACAGGAAAGTAACCGCATGGATCACTTTGTCCAGAATCCGATTGACGGCCGGCGGGAATTTGTTCGTCAGCGCGTCCATCGCCATATGCAACTGTTCGCGGAACCCGATCGCGATGCCCAGAAAAGAGAACCATACGAGCAATAATATGGTGACCTCTTCGGACCAGAAAAATACGAAATTAAACAGTTTGCGCGTGAACACCTGAAGCGTGACGATTATAGTCATGGACGCCAGTGCAGTCAACACGAACCGTTCGATCCAGGTGTCGATGAGCAGCGCCGCTTTTTTAACGAATGATGTCACAGCCAGGGCCTCCTTTCCGAAATGTAACCGATTTCAAAGCGGGTTGCATGATTGATTGTACGCGCTTTCTTCGGCTCTAACCATTAGACAGACTTTAGGTTTTCTTGCTGATTTTTTAGGTTTTCTTTAAGAAAGGATAGCCATTTCGTCCGGACTTGATGCGAGGATCGCATGGCGCAAAAAAAACGCCCGGTCCAAACGACCGGACGTCCTTGCGGCGGGTCAAGCCCGCTCCAGCGGTTCGATGTGCACATGCGTTTCCAGTACCCGATACTTGCGCTTGAGCCGATTTTCGACCGTCTCCGCGATCCGGTGGCTCTCCACGACGTTCAGCTCGGGATCGACGAAGATGGTGAGGTCGAGGCAGACGTGGCTTCCGTGCGCCCGGGCGCGCATCTCCTTCACGCCGAGCACGCCTATTGTGTTCGCGGCCGTCGCGCGGTAGGCCGACAGCTTCTTTTCGTCATAGCCGTCCGTCAGCGACAACGTGGACGAATAGAAGATGTTCCACGCCGTATACAAAATGACGAGGCCGACGGCCGCGGCGGTCAGCGGGTCGAGCCAAGGCAAACCGAACTGCGCTCCTCCGATGCCGATAAGCGCTCCGGTGCTGACGAGCGCGTCGGACCGGTTGTCGGCAGCGGCGGCAGCCAGCGCTTCGCTCTCGGCCCGGGCCGCCAACCGGCTGTTATAGAAGGAGACGCCGAACATAATTGCGGCCGATAGCGCCGCGACGGCGGCGGCCATCGGGTCCGGAGGGGCGATGTCTTCCTGTCCGAACATCCTCCGTCCGGCTTCGATCAGCACCTGAAACCCGACGGCCGCCATCAGGAAGGACGCCACGAGGGACGCCACCGTCTCCGCCCGGCGATGGCCGTAGGGATGGTTATGGTCGGGCGGCTTGCGCGACAGCCGCAGCCCGATCAAAATGGCGACCGTCACCCCGATATCGCTGGCGTTATTCAAACCGTCGGCAATCAGCGCGGCCGACCCCGTCGCCCAGCCGGCGGCCAGCTTAAAGGCCGACAGAGACAGATAGGCGGCCAGTCCGAGCCACGCCCCGCGCTCTCCGGTTTCGTTGTTTTCATTGATCTGCACGCGGTCTCATCCTCTCGCTCCTTGAAACTTAACCCATTGTAGCAAACGGCGATCGTGTGGGTCTACGGCAACAGTGTTGGCCCGGTGCGCGCTTTTTAGTGGCAAGCCATCATTATAAATCGCGTCCATAAAATTGAGCCTGAGGCACAAAATCTTCGTCCGGGCACAATTGATTGGCGCAGCCAATAAAGTGGCGTGCCGGCAAAAAAATCTTCCTGTTCGTATTCAGGATGATCCGGCCGCGCCGAAAGCATGCCGGCGGCCGTCTTCGGATTCGGGCACGGCTGCACGGAGCGGCGGCAGACGCTGATATCCGTTTGCCGCAGCCGGATGGACATGCTACACTCGAACCAAAATAAGGGCGGAGGCGAGAACCATGACGGAAAAGCTGTTTACGGTGGAGCAGGCGAACGCGCTGCTGCCCGAGCTGATGCGTGAATTGGAGGCGCTCCAGGAGACGAAGCGGCGGTTCGAACGCGAATACCGTCGGCTGAGAGAATTGAAGGAGTTAAGCGGGAACGGTTCGGCGGTCCGTTCCGACGACCCGTTCTTCGAATTGGAGGCGAACCTGGAGTTTATGCAGTTGGAGGCGCGCACGCAGATCCAGTCGATCCAGATGAAGGGTGTGCAGTTGAAGGACATCGATATCGGCCTGATCGACTTTCCCGCGAGGATCCGCGGGAAGGACGTGCTGCTGTGCTGGCGGCAAGGGGAGCCGAAAATTATGTACTATCACGGGCTGTTCGACGGCTACGCCGGGAGAAGGCCGCTGCCCGAAGAGGCGGAATAGGGCCGCCCGCGCCTGGCCGCGCATTTATAAACGAATCCGGACCCGCCGTCAGATAGCCCGATCGGGTCATTGGCGGAGCGGGCTGAATGTTTTACACTGGGATAGGCAATTCGATTTCGGATTGCGGAAGAAGGAGAGAACGCAACATGTCGGTTGTTCAACGGCTGGTCCAATACGTTCGCCGTCCGGCGGCGTTCGGCCGGATCGCGGCGCTGCTGCTGCTTGGGCTGCTGGTCTCGGCGGCGCTGGGGGACGCCCGGACCGCTCTGGCGCACGCTTCTCTCGAGCAGGCGTCGCCGGAAGCCGGCGCCCGACTGGAGACGTCGCCGAAGCAGATCGCGCTGCGGTTCAACGAACGGCTGGAAGACGAGCTGTATGCGATCCGGATCTATGACAAGGCGGGGGACGTCGTCCGCGACAAGCCGGTCGAGATGGGCGAAGATCGGCGCACGATCGCCCTGCGCTTGAACGAGCCGCTGCCGGAAGGCGGATATACCGTGTCGTACCGGGTAATCTCGGCCGACGGCCATCCCGTGTCGGGCAGCTATGTCTTTACGGTCGGGGCTTCCGCCGAGCGTCCGGATGTGGGCGCGATCGTGGAGGAGAATCTTCACCATGGACATTCCCTGGAGGGAGATCAGACTCCGGCCGACTTCCTGAAGCATATCTCGCGTTTCCTTTACTACGTCTCGCTGCTGCTGCTGGCTGGCTGGCTTATGTGGGGCTGGCATTGGCGGCGGTCGTCGGAGAGCGCGCGGCTTGCGTTCGCGGAGGGGCTGAAGCAGTGGCAGCGGTTGCTGCTGGCGTCCCTGCTGCTGTACGTGACCGCGCACGCCGGAGATTTGCTCGGGGACGCTCCCGCGGACGAAGCGCTCCGCCTGTTCACCGGCACGGCCATCGGACGGTCGTGGCTGTTCTCTCTGGCATTGTCCTTCGCGGGATTCCTCGTGCTGGGCCGGTCCCGTTGGGCGGATGCCGCCTGGGCGGGCATGCTGCTCGGCACCAAAAGCGTGGGGGGCCATGCCAACGTATTCGAGCCGCGTTGGTTGACTCTGCTGTCCGATTATGCGCATCTCGCCTGTGCGTCGTTATGGGTGTCCGGACTCCTTTATCTGGTCGTCCGGTGGCGCCGCAACCGGGACGAAGCCAAACGGTTCTGGCCGGTTTTCTCCCGGACGGCTTTCTTCTCGATCGTGCTGCTGGCGGTTACGGGCAGTTCCATGGCGCTGCTGTACACGAACGATCTCACGCTTCTGCCGATTACGCCGTGGGGCATCCTGCTGCTCGTCAAGCTCGGTCTTGTGCTGTGCGTGGCGGCGATCGCCTGGATGGCCCGCAGGACGCTGCGCCGGGGGCCGGACCGGGGAGCCGCCTTCTGGGTCCGCCTGGACGCCGGTTTCATGGCGCTTATCGTCGGCGTAACGGCATTGATGACGTATGTCAGCCCGGTTCCGGCGAACGAGCCGGTGAATTGGCACGAAATGGGCGAAACTGTTCACATGACGGCCAAAATCGAACCGGCCGTGCCGGGCCGCGACAACACGTTTACGCTGGACGTGTGGCTGCCCAAAGGAAGCGGCAGCCCGAAGCTGGCCGAGATGTATCTCGTCAGCAAAGACCGCGAGGAGCTGGCCCCCATTCCCGTGCCGCTCGAACCGGCGGTGTCCGCCGGCGAGGACGAACATTTCGTATCGCCGGATTTCGACCGCACGACCTATCGGGCGACCGGCATGTATTTGCCGTTCGCGGGCTTGTGGGAGCTGGAAGTGCGGGTGCGCGACCATAACGACGACGAGCGCGTCTACCGCAAGGAATTCCGGTCGTATTAAGAAGGGGGAAGGGTGCGGGCTTATGCCGTCCGCGCGTTTCCTGCCGGGGACAACCAGTCCGTATCGGATTAAGAAAAAGATGGAGAGTGGATGTTCGGTGAAAAAAGCATTTGCTTTGTTGTTGGCGCTGGTTCTGGTTTTCGCGCTGCCTGCGGCGGCGTTCGCCCACGTCACGGTTCAGCCTGCCGAGGTTACGGCGGGAAGCTATCAGGTCTTTACGGTGCGCGTTCCGTCGGAGAAGGAATCGGCGACCGTCAAAGTCGAAGTGAAAATTCCGGAGGGCGTGACGATCAGCCGCTTCGAGCCGAAGCCGGACTGGAAATACGAGCTGCAGAAGGATTCCAGCGGCAAAATCGTCAGCGTCGTTTGGACGGCGACCGGCCAGGGACTCGGCGCTACGGAGTTCGGGGAGTTCCGCATGAACGGCAAGGTGGACGCCGAGGCCAAGGAGCTGGTGTGGAAAGCGTACCAGACGTACCAGGACGGCAGCGTCGTCGAGTGGGTCGGAGCGGACGGCTCCAAGACGCCGGCTTCCGTCACGACCGTCAAACCGGCGCCCGCCGGAGCCGGGACGGACAGCCACGGCCATGTGAACGAATCGTCCGGTGACGCTCACGGTCATGAGGATAGCGGGAACGACACCCTGCCGCTGACCCTCTCCATCGCCGCGCTGGCGCTGTCGGCCGTATCGCTGCTGATGGCGCTCCGCCGCAAAAAATAAGGCAAGCAACCGAACGCCCGAACGGCTTGGCGCCGTTGCGGGTGTTTTGTTGTTTGGAAGACCGGCCGGGGGCGGGTTAATCGTCGAGGCGTCAATCCTCCAGCCACTCCGCGCATATTTTTCCAAAAAGCCGGGGGCGCCGGCAGGAATCCGCACCGGACGGATCGAAGTTATCCTTTAACGAAAACTTGAAGACGGATGACGGCGGATGGACGGACAGAAGGCGGCGGGACGGCCGAGTTGAATCCGGTCGAATATCGGCGCTTTCAGTTGAAAACGATTACAATTTTCGACATTACGGTATATCCGGTTTGCCCGAACAGGCGGAAGATGAAGCCGCGAAAGGATGAGAGAGGATGACGAACCGACAGGATGTATGGTCAAGCTTGGCGCAGCGGGGTTTGATCAAAGCCGTGCAGGAGCTGTTCGACGAGACGCGCCGAACCGGCAGTCTGGACGGCGACGCCGTACGGCTTATCCATGGGCAGCTATCCGATGTGTTCGGCGGCGGCGATCTAATCAGCATGCTGCTCGCCGATGCGCCTTCCGAATCTTATTGGGCGGCGCAGGCGTTGAAGACGGCCGCCGTGTCCGGACGGCTGGCCCGAGCGCTGAGATACCCGGAAGCCGAGTGCCTGAGGGTCGGAATGGCCGGGCTCGTTCACGACATGGGCATGGCGCTGGTCGATTCGTCCGTCGTTGATCGCCCCGGTCCGCTGGAGCCGGCGGAGCGAGCCCGGATGCAAGAGCATTGCCTGACGGGGTATCGGCTTGTCCGCGCCGCGCTGAAGGACGAGCGGATCGCGCTTGTGGCGCTTCAGCATCACGAACGGCTGGCCGGGACCGGCTATCCGAACGGCTTCCGCGAGGGCCAGATTCATCCGTACGCCAAAATCGTCGCAATCGCCGACGTCTGCTGCGCTATGACGGCCGACCGGCCGCACCGCGCGAAGCGCAATCCGCTTGCGGCGCTGATCGAATTGCTGCGGATGAGCCAGCAGGAGCTCGATCCGTATATGGTTAAAGTGTTCGTGAGATCGATCGTGCCGGACTTCTACGGCAAGACGATCGTCCTGAGCGACGGCAGCCGCGGCACCATCGCCGCCGTCGTCGAAGGCGCGCAATTCCGCCCGCTCGTGCGCGTCGGAGACCGCGACGTGGATCTGTCCCGGTCCCCGGAGCTGCAGATCGTCCACCTGACCGCTTGAATTCGGCAACGCCGCCGTCCGGCTATCCGCCCTTGCAAACGCTGCCGTTTTATGCTATAAATAACGTCGATCAAGGTTATCCTGAATGGAATATCGCGACATGCGACGATGGAGAAGAGTACGCAGTACCGCCTGACAGGGAGGGACAGCCGGAGATTGAGAGCCGTCCCCGGGAATTAGGGCTGCCGAAGTTCGCTCCGGAGCAGTGCCTTGAACGCGCCGAAGCGCCAGTAGAGGCAACCGGCCCGATGCCGTTATCGAGGAAGAGTGAGGCAGTTTCATGTCCGTCACCCGGCGCATGAGCTGTCGAACATAAGGGTGGTACCACGGCACGTTCGTCCCTTTGGGCGGGCGTGCTTTCTGCGTTTTAAGACATTGGTGCAACAGGAGGGCGATCTGTCGTGAAGGACAAATTGCTGGCGCTGAAGGAAGAGGCGCTCGCCGAGCTGGCTCGCGTCGAGACGCTGCAGCAGCTTCAGGAGCTGCGGGTGAAATATTTGGGGAAAAAGGGGCCGCTTACGGAAATCCTGCGCGGCATGGGCGCGTTGTCCGCGGAAGAACGCCCGGTCATCGGGCAAATCGCCAACGACGTGCGCGGAGCGATCGAATCCGGCGTGGCCGGGCTGGAAGAACGGTTCCGCCGGGAGGAGAACGAACGCCGTCTGGCCGCCGAGACGATCGACGTCACGCTGCCGGGCAGACCGGCTCCGCAAGGCGCTGTGCATCCGCTGAACAAGATCATCGAGGAGATCGAAGACATTTTTCTGGGGATGGGTTATACGGTCGAGGAAGGTCCCGAGGTTGAAAGCGACCACTACAATTTCGAACTGCTGAACTTGCCGAAGGATCATCCGGCCCGCGATATGCAGGATACGTTCTACATCACGGAGGAGACGCTGCTCCGCACGCAGACGTCGCCGGTGCAGGCCCGGACGATGCAGCGCAGACAAGGAGACGTGCCGATCAAAATCATCTGCCCGGGCAAGGTGTACCGGCGGGACGACGATGATGCCACGCATTCGCACCAGTTCACGCAGATCGAAGGTCTGGTCGTCGACCGCGGCATCCGCATGAGCGACCTGAAGGGCACGCTGCTGCAATTCGTCCGCGAGATTTTCGGACCGCAGACGCAAATCCGGCTGCGTCCGAGCTTTTTCCCGTTTACGGAACCGAGCGCGGAGGTCGATGTCACCTGCTTCAAATGCGGCGGCCACGGCTGCCGGATCTGCAAGCACACGGGCTGGATCGAAATTCTCGGCTGCGGCATGGTGCATCCGCGCGTGCTGGAGATGTCCGGCTACGATCCGAAGGAATATACCGGCTTCGCGTTCGGCATGGGCGTCGAACGGATCGCCATGCTGAAGTACGGAATCGATGACATCCGGCATCTGTATCAGAACGACGTCCGGTTCCTGAAGCAGTTCGCCCGTTCGTGAGACGGCCCGAGAGGAGGAGACAGTAAACGATGAAGGTATCGTTCAAATGGTTGTCCCGGTATGTGGACATTAGCGGATATACGGCCAAGGAATTGGCGGAAAAGCTGACGCGCGGCGGCATCGAAGTCGATATCGTCGAAGCGCGCAACCAAGGCGTGAGCGGCGTCGTCGTCGGTTACGTCCGGGAGCGGGAGAAGCATCCGGACGCCGACAAGCTGAGCGTGTGCAAGGTCGATGTCGGCGGAGACGAGCTGCTGCAGATCGTCTGCGGGGCCGCCAATGTGGCGGCGGGGCAGAAAGTGCCGGTCGCGCTCGTCGGCGCGGTGCTGCCGGACAATTTCAAGATCAAACGCGCCAAGCTGCGCGGCGTCGAGTCCCACGGCATGATCTGTTCGGCCAAGGAGCTGGGACTGAACGACAAGCTGCTGCCGAAGGAGCAGCAGGAAGGAATTCTGGTATTGCCCGAGGATACCGAGATCGGCGCTTCGATCGTGGACGTGCTCGGTCTGGACGACGAGGTGCTGGAGCTGGATCTGACGCCGAACCGTTCGGACTGCCTGAGCATGCTGGGCGTCGCCTACGAGGTTGCCGCGCTGCTGGGGCGGGAAGTGCGATTGCCGGACACGGAGCCGGGTTCGGGACTGCATGAGAGCGGAGCCGCGGCGGCCGAGCGCGTGAGCGTGTCGATCTCCGCGCCGGAAGGCTGTTCGCATTACACCGCCCGTTATATCCAGGGCGTGCGCATCGCCCCGTCTCCGATGTGGCTGCAAAACGCGCTGATCGCCGCCGGGGTGCGTCCGATCAATAACGTCGTCGACATTACGAACTACGTCATGCTGGAATACGGTCAGCCCCTGCATGCGTTTGACGCCGCCCGCGTCAGAGGAGGACGCATCGACGTGCGGTTCGCCCGCGCGGGCGAACGGCTCGTAACGCTGGACGGCGCCGAGCGCGAGCTTGAGCCGCATATGCTCGTGATCGCCGATGCCGAAGGCCCGATTGCGCTTGCGGGCGTCATGGGCGGCTTGAACTCCGAGGTTACGGCCGACACGGTTGATATTTTGCTGGAGTCCGCGAAGTTCGCGGGCAGCGTCGTGCGCCGCACGTCCCGCCAGCTTGGACTCCGCTCCGAAGCTTCGCTGCGGTTCGAGAAGGAGACGGACCCGGCGATTGTCGTGCCTGCGTTGAACCGCGCCGCAGCGCTGATGGCGGAGCTTGCCGGAGGCCGCGTGGCGACCGGGATCGTCGAGACGAAAACCGGCGTCAAGCCCGCGCATCTCGACTTGTCCCTGTCACTGGACCGCGTGAACGGATATCTGGGCACTTCGCTGTCCATGCTGGAGGTCAAGACGATCTTCGGCCGGCTCGGCTTCGAGACCGCGGAGCCGAGAGACGGCGAGCTGGAAGTGCGCGTGCCGTCCCGGCGGGGCGACATCACCCGCGATGTCGATCTGATCGAGGAGATCGCGCGGCTGCACGGCTACGACAATATTCCGACGACGCTGATGTCCGGCGTCACGACACCCGGCAAGCTGACGCCGGCGCAACGGTTGCGCCGCACGGTGCGCCGTCTGCTGACGGGAGCGGGGCTGCACGAAGCGATCGGGTATTCGTTGTCGGACGAGGCGTCGGTCCGCGATTACGCCGGGCTGTTCCCGGACGCGAAGCCGATCGGATTGTCGATGCCTATGAGCGCCGAACGCAGCGTATTGCGCCGGAGCCTGATTCCGGAGCTGCTGTCGATCGCGGCCTACAACCGCAACCGCGGCCAGCGCGATCTCGCGCTGTTCGAGATCGGGCGCGTGTTCGTCACGGACGAAGAGAAGCTGACGCGCCTGCCGCAGGAGCATACGATGCTGGCGGTGCTGCTGGCGGGCCGCAGGCATGGGGCTCACTGGAAGGTGAAGCCGGAGCCGGTCGACTTCTACGATATGAAGGGCTTGCTGGAAAAAGTAACGCAATACGCCGGCGTCGAATTGCAGTATGTGCCGGTATCCGACCGGCCGTGGTTCCACCCGGGACGCACGGCGGAGCTGCGTCTGCCGGATTCGCTCGGCGGGGAGACGGTCGGCGTCGTCGGGCAACTGCATCCGGAGACGCAGCAGGCTCGCGATCTGGACGACACGTACGTGCTGGAGCTGAATCTGGACGCGTTCGGCCGCGCCGCCGCTTCGGTCGACGAGCTGCAGTACGATCCGCTGCCGAGATTCCCGTCTTCGGCGCGCGATGCCGCCGTCGTCGTCGACAAGAGCGTGGCCGCCGGCGAGCTGATCCGCACGGCCCGTCAGGCGGGCGGGCTGCTGCTGGCCGAAGCCGGCGTGTTCGACGTCTACGTGGACGACAAGCTGGGCGCGGGCAAGAAAAGCGTCGCGCTGTCGTTCGTGTACCGCGATCCCGAGCGGACGCTGACGGACGAAGAGGTGCAGCAGGCGCACGATCGCGTCGTGGCGGCGCTGGCCGCCGAGCACGGAGCGGAATTGCGCGGGTAAGCCGATTCGCCGGCTCCGAAATAGTTGATAGTTGTACGGCAACCACCCGAACCGGACTTTGTCCGGCCGGGTGGTTTTTTTATCGCGAGAGTTTCTTTTGATCTTGATTCTGCGAGGCCCGCTGCTGCCGGGCATGGTGGCCGACCTTCTTATGCTGGACGAACGGGATGAACATCTGATCGGCTATTATGCGGTGACGCCGCTTACGCGAAAAGGCTACCTCATCCACCGCCTGTTTTTGCCTTCCTTGTTGTGCCTGGCGCTTTCCGTTCTTTTTTTTGCCGGATCGGGCCTAACGGCCGTCCCATTTGAAAATGCGTACGCGATCGCTCTGCTGCCTCTGGAAGCCCCGTGTTTCGCGCTTTTCCTGGCGGCTTATGCGGCCAACAAAGTGGAAGGCCTCGCTCTGTCCAAGGTGAGCGGACTTTTGTTTGCGGGTCCGGCGATTGCTTACTTCGCGCCTGCCCTCTGGCAGCTTGCCGGCGCATGGATTCCGACGTATTGGCCGGCCCGCTGTTACTTGTCCGGATTAGGCGGCGAACATCTGGCCGCGCTCGGTTGTTTCGCTGCGGGGGTTCTTTTTCACGTTGCGCTGCTGGGCTTCATGATGCGAAGGTTTATGCGGCGAATCGACTAGAGGACGAAGGGCCGGCGCTATGGCCCCGTGGAGCATGACATGACAACCGTCAGGGCGATGATCACTGACGGTTTTTTTGTTTGCGGTTCGCGGGAGGCGCGGAAACGGCGGAAATGTTAAGAATGCGTGACAACCCTTGCAGGAATTGGCCTGGCGGGCGCCGAATTTTGTATACTGGAAGGACCCCGTCAAATGGGCGGGCGTTTCCGGATACATTTAAAGATCGGGTACGTTTTGGTTTATACGAATGTGTGATCGATGGGACAAGGGAACGTTTCGGATGCCGTCGGATTCATACCAAAAAACGGGCTTGTTTAAACATAAATCGGTAATCGGGTGACCGAGCAAACCTGGGGTAAGGGAGTTGAACCATGTGAGCGCGTCCGACAAAACGAAATTGACAGTGACGATATATGGCTCGCAGTACCGTTTAATGGGCGAATCGAGCCCCGAACATATGAGGGAAGTCGCGGCTCTGGTGGACGAGCGGATGGGGGCGATCGCCCGCGCGAATCCCCGGCTGGACTTGAGCCGGCTCGCGGTGCTGACCGCCGTCCAGTCGGCGGACGAATGCGCCCAGGCGCGGCGGGAGCTGCAAGCCGTGCTTGAGAAGGTGCAGCGCGAATACATAAGCATGGAGCTGCACAGCCAACAGCAGGAGTCGCTGCGGGAGGAAATGAAGAAAGCCGTAGCGGAGCGCGAAGCCAAGCTGGCGGAGGCCAACGCCCTGAATGCGGCTTTGAGCAAGGATCTCGAAGCGGCCGTAACGGCGAAAAACGCGAGCTTGGCCAAGCTGGCGGAAGTTGAGCAATCGCAGGCCAAGCTGCGCGCGGAATTCGAGAAAGCGACCCGGGAGCAGGCCGAACTGCGCAGGCGGCTGGAACAGGCGGAAGCGGCGCGGAAAGCCGGGGAGACGCAGGCTGCGGAGTTGAAGCGGCAGTTGGAAGAAGCAGAGTCGCAGTTGGCCGAAGCGGCGCAGGAGCAAGCGCGGCTGCGTGATGAGGCCGCGGCGGCGGAGGAACTGGCGGCGGAGCTGCAGCGCAGCCTGGACGAGACGCAAGCGGCAGCCGAGCAGGAGCGGTCGGAGCTGCGGAGCCGGTTGGAGCAGGCGGAAGCGGCGCGGGAAGCCGGGGAGACGCAGGCTGCGGAGCTGAAGCGGCGTCTGGCCGAGGCGGAGACGAAGCTGGCGGAGGCGACGCAGGAGCAAGCGCGGCTGCGTGATGAGGCCGCGGCGGCGGCGGAGCTGGCGGCGGAGCTGCAGCGCAGCCTGGACGAGACGCAAGCGGCAGCCGAGCAATTGCGGCGGCAGCTTGACGAGCAGGTTCAAGCGGCGGAGCAACGCGCCGGAGAGCTTGAGCGGTCTCTGGCCGAGCGCGGCGAGCGGCTCGCCGCGGTTCAAGCGGACAACGACCGGCTGCGATCGGAGCTGGAACGCCGGCAAGCGGAGTACGAAGAGCGGATCGCGGCGGCATCGGCGGAAGCCGAACGTCTGGAAAGCCGGGTATCGGCAGAGGCGCAGCGGGCCGATCTTCTGCAAGCGCGGTTGGACGAACAACTGCAGGCGGCGGAGGCGGAAAAAGGCGCTTACGAGCTGCTGGAACGGCAATTGGCGGAACAGATAGCCCGCAACGAGTCGCTGGCGGAGACCATTCGCGAACTGGAGGCGCGGCAGGCCGATGCCGAGGATCTCGAGAAGCGTTACCGCGACGAGGCCGCGCGTTGGCGGCGCCAAGCGGAAGAGGCGGATTACCGGCTGGCGGAAGCGGTCGGCATCGAGATGGCGCTGCGGACGCAACTGGCGCAAGCGTCGGCGGCCCGGGACGAACACAAAGCCCGCGTTCAGGCGCTTTCCCAGCAACTGGCGGCGGCGGCCGAGCAGAAACAGGCGTTCGAGCGGCGTCAGGAAGAATGGCGCGAGCTGCTGAAAAGCCGGGAGGCGGAAGTGCTGCAAATGCTCGAAGCGGAGGAGCGCCGCAGAACCGAGCTGCAAAACCGCGTGAAAGAGCTGGAGGCGAGCTTGACGGAGTGGGAGACTCGCTTCGAAGGGCTTCGGCGCGAGGAAGCCGACAAGGACCGCATCCGCGAATCGCTTGAAACCGCCCTGCGCGAAGAGCAAGCGGCCGCGGTCGGTCTGCAGCGCCGCCTGGAGGAGGCGGAGGCGAAGATCGGCGAACTGACGGACCAACTGGGGCGGCATGCGGAAACGATCGGCCGTCTCGAGTCGGAAGCGGCGGAGGCAAAGGAACGTGCCCTCACGATCGAACGCGAGGCCGCCGAGCTTCGCGATCAAGTGGCGGCGGCCTCTTCGGCTCCGGACGAATCCGAGCTGGCCGAAGCGTACCGCAAGCTGCAGGAGGAGTACGCCAAGCTGCAGACGGAATACAACGAATGGATTCAATTCATGGAGGATTGGGAAGCGAACGAACCGAGAGGACGCTGATTCGTGCGTCCGTCCCCCGAATTCTTCCTTCAACGGGCGAAGGCCGCCATGCTCGCAGGACAGCATGGCGGCCTTCGTGCGGGAGGCGGCGCATCCGGCTCCGGCTTGTTATCCCGCGACGATCCGGCCGTTGATTCCGTCCTCGGGCAGGCAAGCCAGTCGAAGCAATTCCGGGACGGATGCTTGCGGATCGCGGCCGGTCGCATGCATCTCCGAGCGGATCGTCCCGGGATTGTAGGCGTTGGCGAGGATGCCGTAACGGGCTTCCTCGTCGGCGACCGTGCGGGTCAGCGACTCGAGCCCGGATTTTGCGGCGCTGTAGGCGGCGTATCCGCCGGCCCCGTTGCCGGCCAGCCCCGAAGTAATATTGACGAAGCGGCCGTACCTCTGCCTGCGCATGTGCGGCAGTACCTCGCGCGTGACGAGGAAGGGACCGGTCAAATTCACGGCGATTTGCCTCTGCCATTCCTCGTGGGTCAGCTCGGCCGTCAGACCGGGTTCGAACACGGCGGCATTGTTCACCGCCACGTCGATCCTTCCGAAGCGGGCGATCGTCTCCCGCACGAACCGGGCGACGTCGTCCGCTTCGGAGACGTCCGCCCGGACGGCGATCGCTTGGCCGCCCAAGCTTTCGATCTCCGTCCGTACCGCTTCGATCTTCCCGAGACGGCGTCCGCACAACGCCACGGCTGCGCCTTCCCCGGCAAATGCCAGAGCGGCCGCGCGCCCCAAGCCGGTGCCTCCTCCCGTAATAAGCACGACCCGCCCTTGAAAACGACCCCCTCGATGCGGTTGAGTCATAAATTCCGACCTCCAAACTTGGTTTTGTTACAGGCATCATAATATGAGGAGGCTTGAGGGGGAATAGGCGCGGTTATCACGTTTTGTTATGCGAACCATCAGGCATGATGATAGGCGTCCGTCCGGGAGACGGGACCGGCGTCGTAACGGGTTCAGACGAGGCCAATATAGCCGGCAGATCGGAGAACCGTTTCCGGCTTAAACAAGAAAGCCGTCCGGCGGTTTCGGACGGCATGGTTTTATAGGTCAGGACTGGATTATTCGACGACGACAATTTTGGCTTTCATCTGGGCGTGGCCTTGTCCGCAAGGGATGTTGCAGATCATTTCGTACGTGCCGGCATTGTCGAATTTGTACTCGACCGTTTTGTTGTTTTCAAGTTTCAGATCAGAGTTGACGACGCCGACGCCGTGGTTGCCTTTTTCGTTTTTCAGCGTAAACTTGACGGTTTCGCCTTTTTTCACTTTGTATTCGGCCATGTCGAACTTCCAGTCCGTGGCTTTGATCGTGATGTTGTTGCTCGGCTCGGCCATCGTCCCGCCGCCGGCCGTATTGTTGTCGTTGGTGTTGTCGGAGCCCCCTCCGCAAGCCGTCAAGCCGATAACGATCGCCGCGCCGATGACCGGCAATGCCCATTTGGATGCTTTCATCGATACCACAAGCCCCTTTCAGGATTGGTCGTGAGATGGATGTCCATGACTCGATATTACTATACTCTACAGATGGGGCGGGAACTATGACAAACCGATGAACTTCGTGAAGATGTTGTGAATAAATAACAATAAAAGGAAAACGGCTCCGCGCCCGGAGCCGTCCGTTATCGCTGTCATCTTATTCCTTCCGTCCGCCGCTTGTGCCGAGTTCGAACGGACTTTTGATCGGCACGAACAGGTCGATGATCCCGATGACCAAGGCGGCAAGCAGAGCTCCGATGACTGAGACGTCCACATTTCCGACAACGAATTGGGCCATCCAGATCACGACGGCGCTGACGATAAAACCGACGATGCCGCGTCCGAACGGATTGATTCGTTTGCCGAATATGCCCTCGATAATCCAGCCGACAATGGCGATAACCACTGCGAGCAGCAGAGCGCTCCAGAAACCGCCGACACTGAAGCCAGGCACGATCCAGCTGACGAGCATCAGCATGAGTGCGGCGACGACGAATCGGACGATAACCCCGAGTATGCGCATGCGACTCCCTCCTTTCGCGGTAGAGGATGGTTAATCAGTTCTATCATGCGCAATGTTCGGACTAACATACGTGGGGAATTATGCCTGAAGGTTGTGTTGCAGCCGTTTTTGCCATTGGCGCTTGCGGGTACGGATTGGGTATAATGGATAAGATGGGATTCAACCGGGAGGACTAGAACCGATTCATGAAAAACGATAAAGTTTTGCATACATTGGAATACGATAAAATTCGCAGCAAGCTCGCGGACAAAGCTTCGACTTCGCTGGGACGGGCGATCGCGGAACAACTGCGCCCGGTCTCTTCGTTCGAAGACGTGCAGCGGCTGCTGAAGGAGACCGAGGAAGCAGTCGATGTCGAGCGGCTGAAGGGAGGGGTTTCCTTCGGCGGCATCCGGGACATCCGCGAACCGCTTAACCGCGCGCGCATCGGCGCCATGCTGAGCGCTTCGGAGCTGCTCGATATCGCCACAACGATACGGGGCGGCCGCAAGCTGCGCAAATTTCTGGCCGCCGTTCACGAGGACCATCCGATTCCGCTGCTTGCCGCTTTGGCCGGCGGCATCAGCGACCAGCAGCGGCTGGAAGAGCGGATCACCGCCTGCATCGACGACAACGCCGAGGTGGTGGACGGAGCGAGCCCCGAGCTGTACCGCATCCGTCAGGAGCTTCGGACCAACGAGCATCGGGCGCGTGAGAAGCTGGAGCAGATCATCCGCAGCTCCACGGCTTCCAAGATGCTTCAGGATCTGCTCGTCACGATGAGGGGCGACCGTTATGTCATCCCCGTCAAGGCGGAATACCGCAGCCACTTCGGCGGCATCGTGCACGACCAGTCCGCTTCGGGCGCGACGCTGTTCATCGAGCCGGAAGCGGTCGTCGCGATCAACAACAAGCTGCGCGAGCTGAAGGCGAAGGAAGAACGGGAGATCGAGCGGATTCTGTTAAACCTGTCGGGGCTGGTGCAGGAGGTGTGCGACGACCTGCGCGGGGATATCGAGGCGCTCGCGCGGCTCGACTTCATCTTCGCCAAAGCGGGTCTCGCCCGGGATATGAAAGCGACGCGGCCCGTGATGAACAACCGCGGATTCATCAAGCTGAACAAGGGAAGGCATCCGCTGATCCCGATCGAATCCGCCGTTCCGCTCGACATCGAGCTCGGCCGTTCGTATTCGATGATCATCGTCACGGGTCCGAACACGGGGGGCAAGACGGTCGCGCTGAAAACAGTCGGCCTGCTCAGCCTGATGGCCATGTCGGGACTGTTCGTCCCGGCCCAGGAAGACAGCCAGTTGTGCGTATTCGACGGCGTCTATGCGGACATCGGCGACGAGCAGAGCATCGAGCAAAGCTTGAGTACGTTCTCCAGCCACCTGACGAACATAATCTCCATCTTGCGCGAGATGACGCCCAAAAGCCTGGTGCTACTCGACGAACTGGGAGCGGGAACCGATCCGACGGAAGGGTCCGCATTGGCGATCGCCCTGCTGGAGCATATTCGCCGGATGGGCTGCCGCGTGCTGGCGACGACGCACTACAGCGAGCTGAAGGCGTACGCTTACGAGCGGGAAGGCGTGATCAACGCCAGCATGGAATTCGACGTGGCCACGCTGAGCCCGACGTATCGGCTTCTGATCGGCGTGCCGGGACGAAGCAACGCCTTTGCGATCGCCGAACGGCTCGGCTTGCCCAAGCGGATCATCGATCACGCGCGCGGCGAGGTCGACGAGGAAGATCAGCGCGTCGAGACGATGATCGCCAGCTTGGAGGCGAACCGCCTGGCAGCCGAGCATGAGCGCGAACAGGCGGAAGCGCTGCGCCGCGAGGTGCAGCGGCTCCGAAGCGAGCTGGAAGCGGAGCGAGCCCGGTTCGAAGCGGAACGGGACAAGCTGCTCGCCAAGGCGGAGGAAGAGGCCCGCGCCGCTGTGGCGAAAGCGCGCAAGGAGGCGGAAGAAATCATCGCCGATCTGCGGCGTTTGGCGCTGGAGGAGCGCAGCTCGATCAAGGAGCATAAGCTTGTGGAGGCGAAGCGCCGGCTCGATCAAGCCGAACCGGAGCTTGTCAAGGGCAAGCCGCAGCAAGCCAAGCGTTCCGACGCCGCGGCTCGGCTGGAGCCCGGCGACGAGGTGAAGGTGCTGTCGATCGGGCAGCGCGGATTCCTGATCGAGCCCGTCGGACCGGACGAGTGGCTCGTTCAGATGGGCATCGTGAAGACGAAGGTCAAAACCGATCAACTGGAGCGCGTGGGCGGCGCCGGTAAGCAGCCGTCCGCGGCGAAATCGGTCACGACGGTCAAACGTTCCCGCGACGAACATGTGCGCACGGAGCTCGATCTGCGCGGCGCGAATCTGGAGGAAGCGATCATCGAGACGGACCGGTTTCTCGACGAGGCGATTTTGGCGGGGCTGGGACAAGTCTATGTCATTCACGGCAAAGGAACCGGCATCCTGAGAACGGGACTGCAGGAATTTTTTCGGAAGCACAAGCATGTCCGGTCGTTCCGGCTCGGCCATTACGGCGAAGGCGGCGCCGGGGTTACCGTTGTCGAATTGAAGTAACGCAGCCCCGGCACGGCGGGCAGAGGAGGCAAAACGGTGAACGAGAGCATCATCGACGAATGGCTTGTCAATCCGTATGTGAAGACGCTCAGCTTTTTTTCGGTGACGGTGCTGGCGCTGGTCCTGTTTTTGGTCGTATTCGAGCTGGTTACGAAATACAACAACTGGAAAGAGATCAAAAACGGCAACGTCGCGGTCGCGATGGCCACGGGCGGCAAAATATTCGGCATCTGCAACATTTTCCGGTTTGCGATCAGCAACAACGACACGATTCTCCAATCGCTGATTTGGGCCTCGTACGGTTTCGTGCTGCTGCTGGCGGCTTATTTCATTTTCGAATTTTTGACGCCGGTGTTTAAAATCGACGAGGAGATCGGCAACGGGAACAAAGCCGTCGGCTTCGTCGCGATGATCATTTCCGTGGCGTTCTCGTATGTGATCGGCGCCAGTGTGGGGTGAATCCGGAATCATGAAATATTTATGGCCGACTTTGGCCGCGCTTGCTTTGGTGTTTTTGGGTTTGGGCATCTGGTATATGATCCAATTCGGTTAAGGAGGAGAGCGGGATGGCCGACGAACGGCAAATATGCCCTTGGTGCGATACGGAAATCGTGTGGGACCCGGAGATCGGTCCGGAGGAGGTTTGCCCGAATTGCCTGAACGAGCTGGGGCCGTACCGCACAGTGAAATTCGAAGCGGAAGTCAGACTGGACGAAGAGGAATTCCCCGCCGCGGACAAGCCGGCGCAAGCAGACACCGGCGAAACCTGGCAGGATGTGCTGGAGGAGGACGACGAGGACGACATACCCCGCCCCCGGTACGAGCAGGCGGGCGTGCTGAACGCGAGGGCCGGGACCGGCTTCGCCGGCCTGGAGGAACAATTGGCGAAGCTGATCGACGAGCAGGAAGAGTTCCCGGAGTGCGAGCGCTGCGGCGAATATATGCTGGAGATGGGCGAACAGCAGGTGAAGGGGGGCTTCTCCGGACGGCCGGCGGATACCGGCCGCGTGCTGCTGGAAGCGCCGTATGCGCTGAAGCTGTATGTTTGTCCGTCCTGCTTCAAGGCGGAGTATCAACTGTCGGACGACGACCGGGCGAAACTCGCTTCGCGCCTGCGCGAAGCGAAGCGGGATTGACGGCTGCGGAAAAAGAAGAGGCGCTGCTTCGGGTTGCGGAACCTGCGGGCGGCGCCTCGTTTTGTTGGCGAGCGGATTCGGCCCCGCATCATTGAAGTTGCCGGAACCCTCCGGAAGCGTCCGGCTGCCAACGGGTCATCGGGACGGACGCGTGAAGCCCGCGCCGCGTGGTTATCCTAAACGGGATATCGCGATTCGAGGAGGCAGTTATGCAAAGCATCCGAAGCGGTTGGTGGAGCGGACTCGTCGGTTGGTGGCAAAGCGCCAGCGACGCGGGGGTATGGGGCACATACGGCTCGGCGGAGAGCCGCGGGCGGAATAAAGGCTTGAGCACGCAGGAAATGCTGCTGCTGACCGTCAACGGACTGTTTACCGGCGGGAATGCGTTGTCGGGAACGTTCGTGAACGTGTATCTGTGGAAAACGGCCCAGAAGCTGACGACGATCGGCTGGTTTGCCTTGTTCAGCCATTTGTCCATGGCGCTTACGTTCTGGATCGCGGGCAAGTGGGTGAAGGAACGGAACAAAATGATGGCGCTGCGGGCGGGCGTGGCCGTCTCGGCGGCATTTTACCTGGCGGTGCTGGGCCTCGGACCGATGGCGGCGGATTGGATCTTGCCGCTCGGGGTCATGCAGGGGTTGTCGGCCGGTTTGTTCTGGCTGGCCTTCAACGTCGTTTATTTTGAAGTGACCGGCCCGGCCACACGCGACCGGTTCAACGGAATCGCCGGGCTGACGGGAGCTTTTTTCGGCATGACGGCTCCGTGGCTGTCGGGATGGCTGATTGCGAGGATGGGAGACGGCGCGGGATACCGCATCGTATTCGGTTTGTCTCTCGCGGTATTTGTCGCGGGTGTGCTCTGCAGCCTGATGCTGCGGAAGCGGGAGCGTGATGACGACGAGCCTTACCGGTGGCTGTCGGAGTTCCGCAGACTGCGCGAATCCGGCAATCCGTGGAGGCTGGTCGTTCCCGCACTTGCGGCGCAAGGGGTGCGGGAAGGGGTGTTCGCCTTTGCGATTGGCCTGCTGGTGTATATCGCGACGTCGAGCGAACTGAACCTCGGCCAATACTCGGTGCTCACCTCCGCGGTGGCGTTCGCCGCGTTTGCGGCGGCGGGGCGCTGGATGAAGCCGAGCCGGCGTTCGGGCGGCATGCTGTTCGCCGCCGTGACGCTTGTGGCGATGATCGTGCCGTTTTTCTGGGGGATCGACTACGCCAAACTGCTCTGGTTCGGCATCGTCTCGGCCGCGGTGTACCCGCTCTATATCGTGCCGATGACTTCGGCGGCGTTCGACCTGATCGGCCGCAACGAGCAAAGCTCCAGGCGAAAGGTCGAACTGATCGTGCTGCGGGAGATCGCGCTGAACGTCGGCCGGCTGGCCGGCACGGCGGTCTTCTTGCTGGTGGTCGCCCGTGAACCGGGCCCCCGCGCGGTCAACTGGATGCTGCTCGGCGTCGGCAGCTCGCCTCTGCTGGCGTGGTGGTTTATGAGAAGTTGGCTGAAGGTTTCCGCGCGCCTGCCGGGCCGGCGGACGGCGAACGGGGAGCGCTGACGGCTTGTGCGACCCGTGCGGCATTCGGTAAAATGAAAAGAACTGACCCGAAGCTTCGGTCATGGGATTCGTTGAGGAGAGGAAGGCTGCCGGGATGAAGCGGAAGATGGCGCGCACGATTACGGAGCTGATCGGCGACACGCCGGCCGTCAGGCTCAACCGCCTGGCGGGGCCGGACGACGCGGAAGTTTATGTGAAGCTGGAATACATGAACCCGGGCAAAAGCGTCAAAGACCGCGCCGCGGCGAATATGATCGCCCGCGCGGAGGCCGAAGGGCGTCTGAAGCCCGGGGCGACGATTATCGAGCCCACCAGCGGCAATACGGGGATCGGCCTCGCGATGACGGCCGCGGCGAAAGGCTACCGTGCGATCTTCGTCATGCCGGACAATATGACGCGGGAACGCATCCATATTTTGAGAGCCTACGGCGCGCGGGTCGAGCTGACGCCGGCGGCGGAACGGATGCCGGGCGCGATCCGCCGGGCGCTGGAGCTTGCGGCGGAAATTCCGGGCAGTTTCATCCCCCAGCAGTTCGAGAACGCGGCCAATCCGGACGCCCACCGCACCACGACGGCCCTCGAAATACTCGAACAGACGGGCGGCCGGCTCGACGCCTTCGTCGCGACGGCCGGCACGGGCGGCACGATAACCGGCACGGGAGAGACGCTGCGCCGGCATTTGCCGGAGCTGCGGATTTATGTCGTGGAGCCCAAAGGATCGCCGGTGCTGTCCGGCGGCGCTCCCGGCCCCCACAAGCTGGTGGGCACGAGCCCCGGGTTCATACCGCCGATCTTGAACACCTCGATCTACGACGATATCGTGCAGGTGTCCGACGAAGACGCATTGTCCACGATGCGGGCGCTTGCCCGGCAGGAGGGCTTGCTTCTCGGACCGTCCTCGGGCGCGTCCGTATGGGCGGCGCTGCAGACCGCCCGCAAGCTGGGACGGGGCAGACGGGTGCTGTGCATCGCTCCGGACACGGGCGAACGTTATTTGTCGATGGACATTTGGGACGAATAGAAGGAAGGCGCGCAAGGAGAGGGCGAAAAAGATGGGCGTCAAGGGGACGGCGGGCCGGTCCGGCCCAAGCGCAAAAGCCGGCCGCTGGCTGACGCCGGCCAGCGGCTTTCTCGCGGGTTATTCGCATACGCTGAATCCGTATGTCGGCTGCGCGTTCGGCTGCTCGTACTGCTACGTCCGGCGCATGCCGGTGGCGCTGTTCCGCGGCGAGGAATGGGGTTCGTGGGCGGACGCGAAGCGTCACGCCCCGGAGTCGCTGAAGCGCGAGATCGCCGCCGCCAAGCGGAAGGGGCCGGTGACGATCTTCATGGCGTCGGCGACCGATCCGTACCAGCCGCTCGAATCTACCGAGCGGCTGACCCGTTCCCTGCTCGCGGTTATGGCGGAGCCGGACGCCCGGCCGGACGCGCTGTTCGTGCAGACGCGCAGCCCGCTTGTCATGCGTGACGCCGACGTGCTCGCGCGCCTGCGCGACGCCGGCGTCGCGCTGCTCGTCAGCGTCACGGTCGAGACCGACCGCGACGATATCCGCTGCGCGCTTACCCCGTCCGCGCCGCCGCTGGCCGCCCGCCTCCGGGCGCTGCGGGAGCTGCGGGACCGCGGCCTGCCGACGCAGGCCGCGGTCTCGCCCGTGCTGCCGTGCACGGAGGCGTTCGCGCGTCGCCTGCGCGAAGTTGTCGATCGCGTGACGATCGACAGCTTCGCCATGGGCGACGGCAGCGGCGGCAAGCGCAGCGAGCGCCTCGGCATGGGCGAGGCGCTGGCGCGGCTGGGGCTCGCGGCATGGTACGAGCCGGAGGCGTGGCGGCCGGTGTACGACAGCCTGTGCGCGGAGTTCGGCGCGGACCGGGTGTTCGTCAGCCAGGAAGGCTTCCTGCCCCCTGCGCCTTCCCGCATTTTGCATACGGAGGAGAACCGATAGCGATGAAGATCGTCGTTTTGGACGGGTATACCGCGAATCCGGGCGATTTGTCCTGGTCCGAATTTGAAAAGCTGGGAACGCTGACGGTCTATGACCGCACGCCTGCCGGGCAGATTATTGAGCGGGCGGCGGATGCCGAAGCGATCCTGACGAACAAGGTTCCGCTGGACGCCGCCGTTCTCTCGCAGCTTCCGAAGCTGCGTTATATCGGAGTGCTGGCGACCGGCTACAATATCGTCGATACGGCCGCCGCCAGCGAGCGGGGCATCGTCGTCACCAACGTGCCGGATTACAGCTCGCGCTCGGTCACTCAGCTCGTTTTCGCTTTCCTGCTGGAGTTTTGCCATCACGTCCAATTGCACAGCGATGCCGTCCATGCGGGCCAGTGGAGCCGCTGCGCCGATTTTCACTTCGCCAACTACCCGCTGTTCGAGCTGGCGGGACGCACGCTGGGCATCGTCGGCTACGGCAGCATCGGCCGCCAGGTGGCGGAGGTCGCCCGCGCCTTCGGCATGGAGGTCGTCGTACATACGCGCACGCCGAGAGCGCCGGAGGAAGCGCCGGGCGTGAAGTTCGTGTCGCTGGAAGAACTGCTGTCCGTCTCCGATGCCGTTACGCTTCACTGTCCGCTGACGCCCGATACGGCGGGCCTCATCAACAGCCGCACGCTTGGCCTGATGAAGCGAACGGCCTTCCTGATCAATACCGCGCGCGGGGGACATATCGTCGAACAGGACTTGGCCGACGCGCTGAACGAAGGGCGCATCGCCGGAGCCGGCCTGGACGTGCTGTCCGTGGAGCCGCCGCCGGCCGACCATCCGCTGCTGGGCGCGTGCAACTGCTGGGTGACGCCTCATATCGGATGGGCGACGAGGGAAGCCCGCAAGCGGCTGCTTGCGGTTGCGGCGGAGAACCTCAAAGCCTATCTCGGCGGATCGCCGGCGAACCGCGTGAACGGCTAGCGTCCCGGCGCAGGAAGGGGCGCCGAACGCCGCTCCGGCGCGTTTTTTGCGGCGGGAACGTTCGGATTTTGGCTTTGCAGGAACAGGCAATTCATTGTATAGTGGTTAAAAGGAGGAGATCCCTTTGAACGAATTGAAATTAAAGGTTCTCGAGCTGCTGAAGGAAGACTCCCGCCGGAGCGTTCCTCAGCTCGCGACCCTCTTGGACGTGACCGAGGAGCAGGTGCGCCGGGCGGTTGCGGAGCTGGAGGACGAGAAGGTCATCGTCAAATATTCGACCGTCGTCAACTGGAGCAAAGTCGACGAAGAGAAAGTGATCGCTCTGATCGAGGTGCAGATTACGCCCGAGCGCGGCCGCGGCTTCGACGCCATCGCCGAACGCATTTATTTGTACCCGGAAGTGAAATCCGTGTACCTGATGTCCGGGGCGTACGACTTGCTCGTGGAAGTCGAGGGCAAAAACCTCAAGGAGGTCGCGTCGTTCGTCTCCAACAAGCTGTCTCCTCTGGACCGGGTATTGTCGACCAAAACGAATTTCATCCTTAAAAAATACAAACAAGACGGCACGATATTCGAGGATCGCCAGGACGATCACCGCATGATCGTGTCGCCGTGACGAAAAGAAGGTTGAATGAGTCATGAGTCAATCGCAGGAAACGACGACTTCCACCGTCCAATTTCGCGCGAAACGCGAATCAATGAAGGACTTTTTGGCGCCGATCGTACGGGACATTCCTCCCTCGGGAATCCGGCGCTTTTTCGATTTGGCCAGCGGAAGCAAAGACGTCATCTCCCTCGGCGTAGGCGAACCCGATTTCGTGACGCCGTGGCATGTCCGCGACGCGGCGGTTGTCGCGCTGGAGCGGGGACGCACGACCTACACGCCGAACGCGGGGATACCCGAACTGCGGGAGGCTATAGCGGAATATCTCGACCGTGAATTCCAAGTCTCGTACGACCCGGCCCGAGAGGTTCTCGTGACGATCGGCGGCAGCGAAGCGATCGATCTCGCCTTGCGCGCCTTGGTCTCTCCCGGCGACGAGGTGCTGGTGCCGGAGCCCTGTTATATCCCGTATATCCCGATTACGTCGCTCTCCGGAGGAACTCCGGTCAGCATCGAGACGTACGCCGCCGATCAGTTCAAGCTGCGCCCGGATTTGCTGAAGGCGAAGCTGACCCCCAGGTCCAAGGTGCTGATTCTCTGCTACCCGAGCAATCCGACGGGGGGCATCATGACCTACGAGGACTGGCTGCCGATCGCGAAAATCGTCGAGGAGCACGACCTGATCGTCATCTCCGACGAGATCTACGCGGAATTGACTTACGGCTCCAAGCACGTGTCGTTCGCGAGCCTGCCGGGCATGAAGGAACGCACGATTCTCGTCAGCGGCTTCTCCAAAGCGTTTGCGATGACCGGCTGGCGCATGGGTTATGCTTGCGGACATCCCGACCTGATCGGGGCGATGCTCAAGATTCACCAATATACCGTGATGTGCGCTCCCGTGATGGGGCAGGTCGCGGCGCTTGAAGCGCTTAAAAACGGCATGGAAGAGAAGGATCGGATGGTCGATTCCTACAACCAACGCCGGCGCCTGATCGTCAAGGGATTCCGCGAGCTCGGACTGCAATGCCACGAGCCGCAGGGAGCATTTTACGCGTTCCCGTCGATTCAGTCGACCGGCATGACTTCCGAAGAGTTCTGCGTGCGCCTCATCTCCGAAGGCAAAGTCGCCGCCGTACCCGGCCACATCTTCGGAGCGGGAGGCGAAGGATTCATCCGTTGTTCCTATGCGCGGTCTGTCTCCGAGCTGCTGGAGGCGCTGGAGCGTATCGGCAAATTCCTTGAAAAATGTAAAATGGTGTAGAGATCTGTAGGAATTGTATCTATCATCCAGCGATTTTCGACGATTACCCTTCCGCAATCTTCAAATATCTGGTATACTGGACATAACGTTCGCAGGGAAATGAAGAATACATGCTTAGTCCATAGCAGGGATGATCGGCAGCGACGTAGCGCTGGGAGCGGGAGGGACGAAACATGAGACTGCAAGTTTCTTATGCCGGTTTACCCGCTGGGCAATTCCTGAAGGAAGATCGTCCCGGCTGGGCGATTTGGTCGGAACGGAGCCGTCCGGAAGACCGCGTGTCCCTGACGGCGCTTGAAGACGAAATTCGTGAGCTTCGGGTTCAGATGGAGCAAGCGTTTTTGACAGAGCAAGCCTTAACCGCGGAACTTGTCGTTTCTCTCAGCACGAGATTAGACGAAAAAATCAACCTTTACATGCGTCTGACGCGCAAAAACGAATAGACAAACCGGTTGCGGTCATCCGCAGCCGGTTTTTTTCTGCAAGCGTCTCACGTGTGCTTCCCGGCCAGCATCTCCATCCGGTAATGCTTGGGCGCGACGCCGACGATTTTTTTGAACAACCGCGAGAAATAAAACTCGTCCCGGTATCCGAGCGCTTCGGCCACTTCCTTGATCTGCAGGTCGGAGTTGATCATGATGTTTTTGGCCTCCGCCATCTTGAGCCGGTGCACATATTCGTTCAGGGGATACCCGGTGAATTCCTGCACGGTGCGCCGAAGCGTCTGCAGCGAGATATGGTGCCGCTCCGCCAGCTTGCGGGCATCCAGCGGCTCCCGCAGCGAAGAGGTGATGTCTTCGATGATCGCCAGCGTGCGCTGCGTCCGCCCTTCGATTCGGGGGGCGCGGGAGCTTGTCGCCAGCTCGTACAGAAAGGACTCCAGCCGGATGGCGGCGCGGTCGGCGTCGGCCGGTATGCCGCTTTCCATCAGTCTGTATATATATTCCATCTTGCCGAAGAACGATTCGTTAACCTCCGCATGATGCACCAAGCTCCTGTCGATGTCCCAATCCCGTATCCATTCCTCCACCCGAGGCCCCAGCAGCGTGAAATAATGCTCGTCCCAATAGCCGCCGTCAAAAGGGCCGTAGCTGAATTCGACACCCGGATACAGCCAGAAGAAAGAACCCGCCCGCACGTGCTGCCGGGGCTCGTCCCCGATCTGGTAATAACCCTCGCCGCCGGAAATGTATACGAGAGCCCATTGATGGAATCTTTTCCGATGGTTCTGCAGCGTGCGCCCCGGCAGATGGCCGACGTTCGTGATCTGAAGCGATTTCATCAGCAGCTTGCCGGGGTCGACCTTCAGATCCGCCAGACGCAGCGGGTAAGGGCTGATTCTATAGTCCATGACAGTGGCCATGACGTACATTCCTCTCTGTTCGAGTCCATGCTACGTTTAGTAGAGATGCACTACTTATAAATATACTGGAATTGACCAAGGAGGAAAACAGGAGATGTCCAAGCTGCGCGTCGCCGTTATTGGAAACGGCTCCATCTCGGAAGTTCACTTCAAGGGATACGCCGCAAACCCGGACACCGAAATCGTGGCCGTCTGCGATCTGAACCGCGAGCGGGCCGAGGCAAAAGCCAAGACGTACCAAGCCCGCTTCGTATACACCGATTATCGCGAGCTGCTGGCGAATCCCGAGGTGGATGCGGTCAGCATCTGCACCTGGAACAACACGCACGCCGAAATCTCGATCGCGGCGTTGCAAGCCGGCAAGCATGTGCTGTGCGAGAAGCCGATGTGCCAAACCTTGGAGCAGGCTCTGGAGGTCGAGCGGGCGGTAGCCGCTTCCGGCCGCGTATTCCAGGTCGGATATGTCCGCCGCCACGGCACGAATACCCAAGTGCTGAAGAAGTTTATCGATGCCGGCGATCTGGGCGAAATTTATTACGCGAAAGCGTCGATTCTGCGCCGCGTCGGCAATCCGGGCGGATGGTTCTCGGATCTGTCGAAATCCGGAGGCGGCCCGCTGATCGATCTGGGCGTGCATGCGATCGACCTGGCTTGGTACCTGATGGGCCGTCCGCGCGTCGCTTCCGTCAGCGGCAACACGTACCGGAAGCTGGGCAACCGGGCCCATATCCAGAACTACAGCTTCTATAAAGCGGCCGACTACGACGCGGCCAAAAACGAAGTCGAAGATCTCGCCAACGCGCTGATCCGGTTCGAGAACGGCGCGTCGATGATGGTGGATGTCAGCTTCACGCTGCATGCCAAGAAGGACGAACTCAGCCTGAAGCTTTACGGGGACAAGGGCGGCGCGGAAGTCGAGCCGGAGCTTGTGATCGTGACTGAGAAACACGACACGATCCTGAACGTCAACCCGCAGATCGACTCGCTGACGTTCCAGTTCGAGCAAGGATTCAAAACGGAAATCGCCCACTTTGTCGACAGTTGCCTTGGCCGCGTCGAACCGCTCAGCCCGGTGCAGGACGGCGTGGAGATGGCGAAAATTCTCGGCGCGATTTATCAGTCCGCGGCGGAAGGCCGCGAGATCAGCTTCCGCTGATCGGCATCCGTACGGTAAGGGAAAGGAGAGTGCGCGCGATATGAAATTGACCAACAAAATCGGCGTTATCACCGACAGCTTCAGGCTCGGCCTGCGCGAATCGCTCGCGAAAGCGAAGGCCGTCGGCGCGGACGGCGTGCAGATCTACGCGGTGTCCGGCGAGATGGACCCGGCGAACCTGTCGTCTTCGGCGCGCCGGGAGCTTCGCCAATATATCGAGGATCTCGGCCTGGAGATCTCCGCCCTCTGCGGCGACCTCGGCGGGCACGGCTTCCAGGACAAAACGGCGAATCCGGACAAGATCGAGAAGTCGAAGCGGATTCTCGACCTGGCGCTGGACCTCGGCACGAATATCGTGACGACTCATATCGGCATCATACCGCAGGACAAAAATAGCGAGATCTACGCAGCCATGCAGCAAGCGTGCGAGGAGCTCAGCACGTACGCGAACAGCGTGAACGGCTATTTCGCCATCGAGACGGGGCCGGAGACAGCCGCTCATCTGAAGGAATTCCTGGATACGCTGACCGGACGCGGCATGTCGGTCAACTTCGACCCTGCCAACATGGTGATGGTGACCGGCGACGATCCGGTGCAAGGCGTTTATCTGCTCAAGGACTATATCGTTCATACGCATGTGAAGGACGGCATTCGCCTGCGCGAGGTCGATCCGCGCGAAGTATACGGCTCGCTCGATTCGGAAGGGCTCGACCACGAGAAAATCGCCGAGATGGCGGCGACCGGGTCGGCGTTCCGCGAGCTGCCGCTGGGCGAGGGCAATGTCGATTTCCCGGCGTATTTCAAGGCGCTGCAGGATATTGGCTATACGGGTTATCTGACGATCGAACGCGAAGTCGGCACGAATCCGGAAGAGGACATCCGCAAAGCTGTCGAGTTCATCAAGCAGTACAAATAAAGGAATCGATGAGGAGGCGTCGCGCATCATGAAACTGACGCTGAGCATATGGAGCTGCCATAAATACATTTTGGACGGCCAATGGACCAACGCGGAATTTATCAATTTCGCGGCGACGACCCCCGCGGAAGCCGTGGAGCTGCTGTACCATCCGAAGTTTTGGGAGGACGGGCGCGACGTGCCGGCCGTAAAGGCCGCGCTTGAGCGCACGGGCCTGAAGCTGGCCTGCATCGGGGCGACGAACAACTTCGCCAAGCCGACGGCGGAGGAGCGCGAGCAGCAGTTGGAGCACGTGAAGAGAAGCGTGGATCTGGCGGCGGAGTTCGGAGCGAACCTGGTGCGGGTGTTCTCCGGCGACCGCACGGAAGGCATCGAGGACGAGCAGGCGAAGGCGTGGATTACCGAAGGCCTCAAGCAGGCCGCCGCTTACGCCGAGTCCAAGGGCGTTGTGCTGTGTCTGGAGAACCACGGTTATTTCTTCGGCAAAGGACGCCAAGTGGCCGATCTGATCGAAACGGTCGGCTCTCCCGCGCTGCGGAGCACATTCGATATGGGCAACTTTTTGCTCGTCGACGATCGTCCGGAGGAGGCTTACGAGATTTTGGCGCCGTATGTCCGTCACGTGCACGCCAAGGACTTTTTGTCGGCCGATCCGGAGAAGGACGGACCGGGCTACCGCTCCCTGTCCGGCGCGTTCTACATCGGCAAAGCGATCGGCGAAGGCGAAGTGCCGCTGGATCATCTGCTGGGCAAGCTGAAAGCGGCCGACTACGACGGCTGGCTGACGGTCGAGTTCGAAGCAAACGAGGAGCAAAAAAGCGGCTCCCAACGCTCCTTGCAAAACTTGCGGGAGCATCTGGCGAAGCTGGCTTGACGGCGATCCGCCGCAGCGGCGGTCGGGGAGCCTTCCCCGTCATTTACGGAACCTCCGAAACCACTTGCGACAAGTGGGGCGGAGGTTCTTTTTTACTGCAATCCTTGCCGTTCCGGCAGGGGCGAAGCGATCTGCATGTGCAGGAAATATTCCTGCTGTTCAGTGGTTGAGACATTCACCCGCAACTGACTGCGGTCGGTGCCTTGCCAGGCGACATGTTTGGCTTGCCGCGCGAAATCACCGGTTGGGTCCAACACGCTTAAATCGTTTGCGAACGGCGTTCCGAGCGATTCCGACAACAGTCCTTGAAGTTCTTCGACAAGCTCGACAAACCGGTCTTGATCGGACGTGAGAAACCCATATTCGCCGGATACAAGCCGATCGTCTTCGAATTTGTAAACGGTTATCTGTTTTACGGGACCCTCTGTAGGAGAGTTTCCTTCCACGATCAGGACGTCGGCTTGTTCCGAAGGAGCGTGAACCAATTGCTGTCGATTCATCACTTCTTGCCCGGAGATCAGCCAGGGCAAGCCTTCAAAAACAAATGTTCCATTTTGATGAATGTTAGGCAGGAGTTGATCGAAGGTTCCGGCAGCGGAAGGGTTTTCGCGTGAGGTCTTATCGGAGAAGCAGCCGCTAACGAGAAGCGCCATACAAAAAAGAAAAAGGATGAAGAACAGCGGACTTGATTTGTTCTTGATCACTCGCATTTGAACACCACCCTCCAAATTTTTGCGGCATGCGGCGGACGGATATAGACATGATCCTTGTTATTCCGTAAACTAGATTCATCGGCTGGAAATATTTTTATTTTTCCATCGGCATCCCTCCTGAATCCGGAATGGAATGTCAGTCGGCTGTTTTCAAACCATGTTCCAAATCTGGAAGCTTTCGTAATTTCTACGTTGGCAATCAGGGTTGGTTCCGGTGTTCGAGTAAAATTTTTGTTAAGGGCCGATAAATGGGCAAGAAGGAAAGCTTGAGGGAGGCGGGAAAATGAACAAGCGGATTACATCCAGTCTGATCATTTGCTTGCTGCTGGCAGCCGGGTGCTCCAGCCGGTCCGATTCTTCCCCCGAACCAACGCAGTCCCTCTTCTCTCCTGCGTCAACGTCCGTCCCGGCGGCGACAGCGACGCCTGCTCCTGCTACTCCAAGCCCGACTGCCGCACCGACAGCGGCACCGCAAGAGATTCCGACCCGGGAGCTGTATCCTTATCCCTACAACGGAAAATGGGGATTCGTGAATCGCGAGGGCGTGTTCATCATTCCGCCCCGGTATGAACACGTGCGGGATTTCTCGGAAGGAAAGGCTATCGTATTGCTGGGCGAGAACCGGTACGCATTTGTGGATTCGGCGGGGGTTCAGGGAGAAGAGACGTACTTTACGGCCCAACCCTATTCGGGCGGGTTCGCTGCCGTCCGCAAAGTCGGATTGGACAGCGCCGGCTTTATCG
Source organism: Paenibacillus thermoaerophilus (assembly GCF_005938195.1). GTDB lineage: Bacteria > Bacillota > Bacilli > Paenibacillales > Reconciliibacillaceae > Paenibacillus_W > Paenibacillus_W thermoaerophilus. The sequence continues at coordinate 40,898 of NZ_VCQZ01000012.1, read as the reverse complement.
ATCATAGCGGCAAGACCGCGTTCCCCGATCTCAATGCTCGGGACACCCATTCCTTTTCGGAGGGGTTGGCTGCCGCAACCGATCCTGCTTCCGAATTGGCCGGATATATAGACACAGCGGGGCAATGGGTCATTCCTCCGAAATATATCACCGCCAACCCTTTTGCCGAAGGGTATGCCGCCGTAAAGGAGTCGGAGCATTACGGGATCATCGACAGAGAAGGGACGTCTGTGTCCGAATCCCGATTCGATGACATCCTTGGCTTCTCGGAAGGCATGGCTCCGTTTCGATCGGGGAACAACTGGGGAGCGATGAATACGGAGATGCGAGTGGTCATCGACCCGGTGTACGCGTATATAGGGCCGTTTCACGACGGCTTGGCCAAAGCGGTGAAAGAGCAAGGGGGAAAGTACGGATATATCGGCAAGGACGGCCGGTGGGCGATTCCCCCGGTTTATCGTGATGCCCAGGATTTTCATAACGGATTGGCGGCGGTAAAGGTCGATGGCAAATACGGGTTTATCGATACGAAGGGACAGATGGTTTTGCCGCCCCGATACGATGAAGTGATACAGCCTTTCGCGTACGACACGGCTTTTGTCCGAATAGGCGGCGACTGCAGATATATCACCAGGGAAGGCGAGATCTTGTTCGGCGAGCCGAGTCCGTAGCCGGAAAATGCAATGCCGCCACATCGGGAAGACCCTGAGATGGCGGCATTTCTCTTCGATCAAGCGCCGAACTCATAGTTCGGATAAACGTAGGGATCGGCCGGCGGAGTTGTTTTCTCGATTTTGACGGCCTGGATGGCGGTCAGGGAATTGCCGTTGTAGTCCAGCTTGGTGAGCTTGCCGGTAACGGTCACCCACGTGTCCTTGGCGATCGCTCCCGCCTGGTCCCAGGCGACGAGAATGCCGTAAGGGGCCGCGTCGGCCGAACAGCATTGCACCGTAAACCGCGAGACGACCAGGCGGTTGTCCGGCATGCCGTCCTCCTTGTACACGAAGCCGGTCAATTGGACGGTTCGGCCCTTCAGCGGCTCGCTGTACAGATCGAGCGCCGTCAGCGTCTCGATAAACAAGTCGTCCTTGACGACGATCCGCTCCTCCCGCTCCAACTGCTGCGCGAACCGGGCGAACGGTTCCGTGTACCGGTCGTAAGGGAATCGGCCGGCATCGATCGGCTCCGCTCCGGCCGAACCGGCTTGAGCCGGACCGGACGGCGAGCCGGGCGTTGCCGTATCCGCGGGCTCCGGCTTCGCCGCGTCCGCCTGCGGCGGGGTGCTTGGCTGAGCGGCGCCGGCAGCGGCGTTGTTCGGGCCGTCAGCGCTGTTCCCGGCAATATCGCCCGCGCCATTCGCGTCTGCCGATGCGGTTCCGGCCGCGGGCACGTTCTTTTTCACGGAGGCCGCGCTGTTCAGATTCACGCCCTTGCGTTCGGCCATCGCGCTGCCCATCGTGGCGTCGGGGAGCAGGAAGCCGAGCAGCAGAGGGAAGGCGAACAGCAGATACACCGCGGCCTCCTTGCCTCCGAAGCGGGTCGGCAGATGCCCGCAATCCTCATGGGATTGCCGGCCCCGCCAGGCCCTCCAGGCCGCGTACAAGCCGATGGCGGACCATTTGATATAGGTTTGCATGGCGGGCGCGATGTACAGTCCCAGCGAATCGCGTTTGACGAGCAGGAAGACATAAGCGGTGAAGCCGAGCAGCAGGGCTCCCCGCAGAGCATGATGCAGAGCCCGCAAGCTGTTGCTTTTCACGCTACCACCTCCCGGTAATGATTCCGATCTGACCGTACAGCAGCACCGCGACGAAGCTTGAGCCCCGATGGGAGTGGGCATGTGCGTGACCGTGTTCGTGTTCGTGGCTGGCCAGATGACGATGCCGACGGCGAACGCGACGATAAACGCAAGCGCCATCCGCGCGTAAGCGATCTCGGGCTGATTGCGGAAGGCGAGATAGGTCGAAGTAAACACGACGGGATTGAGAACCGGTCCGGCCAGAATAAATACGACGCCTATGTACGGCTGCATACCTTTGCGGATCAGCCGGCGCACGATCGGGATCATGCCGCATTCGCAGAGCGGAAACAGCAAGCCCAACAGACAGCCGAACAGGATGCCGGGGATCGGGCGGCGGGGGGTGAACCGCTTGAACAAAATCCGTATTGATTACGATTAGTATAAGAGACAATCGCAGGCGGGCAACCTTTATTTGCGGTCCTTATAGATCTCGCGCATGACGTGACCGAGCTCCGGGATTATGATGCGGGTCATCGCAAGCTTGACGGCCCCGGACGAGCCCGGCATCGAGAAGACGGCCGTCTGTCCGCATACGCCGGCAGTCGCCCGGCTCAGGATCGCGGCCGGACCGATGTCTTCGGCGTAGCTCAGATAGCGGAAAATTTCGCCGAAGCCCGGCATCTCCTTGTCCAGCATGCTGCGCACCGCTTCGAAGGTCGTATCGCGTTGGGCGATGCCCGTACCGCCGTTCAGCAGGACGGCTTCGATATCCGGCCGTTCGGACGCTTCGCGCAGCAGGGCGCGGATGCCTTCGTAGTCGTCCTTGACGATCCGGTAGTCGGCGACCGTATAGCCGTTCCCGGTCAGCAGCTCGCGCATCAGCCGGCCGCTCTTGTCGGTGTCGGGCGTTCGCGTATCCGATACGGTGACGACCATGCAGCGGACGGTGGAAGGGGCTTCGCTGCGGTGCTGGTCGACCGATTTGGCTTCGGGTTGGGACATGCGATCAAACGCTCCTTTTTCTTCCCAGAATAACGCAAGGAACGTGCCGGATCAACACGTCCCTTGGTTGTGGCCGCCTCTGGGGGCGGCCAATATGTTGGATGGCCGGTTCCGGTCCGGGGATGCGCTCCCCTGCCCAGCCCGGCATACGGCGCGTTCGCCGCACCGCAAATTGCCTTACCCTTACGCCTGCGAAAGCTTTTGCTTCATCTCGTCCAGACGCCGGGCGATATGCTGATTGCACTGCTTGTACACCGGAAGGAAGTCGGCGAGCGCGGCCTTGATCTGGGCGGCGTCGCCGGATTCGACCGCTTTGGTGAATTGTTCATGGACCTGACGGAGCGATTCGCGGGCTTCGCTCCGTTCGTCCTGCAGGCTTCCTTTGCCTTCGGATTTTCCTTTTTCCTCGGGTTTGCCTTTGCCCTCGGCTTTGCCTTTCTCCCCGGTTTTGCCTTTGCTTTCGGATCGGCTTTTATCGCCCCACCATTTGCCTTTGCCCTCGGACTTGCCTTTTTCCCCGGCTTTGCCTTTCTCCTCGGGCTTGCCTTCAAATTTGCCTTCCTCCGGCTTGACGCCTTCCTTGTGCAGATCGTCGTCCGGATCGTGCAGCTTGCGCCAGCCGTCGGATTCCTTCAGCTTGCGGATCTCGGCGCGGAGACGGCTGCGTTCCGCCGCAGCTTCCTTCCAGGCGGCCGCGGATTCGGGCGAATATTTCTCGGACAGCAGCGTCAAATACATCGTCTCGTGCGCGCTGGCCGAGACGATTCCCATCGCGGAGCGGCGGTAATGGCCTTTCGGGTGTTCCGCCGACGCCGATATCCCCGCTTCGTCTTGCGGTTCGGCGGCGAAAACGGCGGAGGGGACGCTTAACGCGATTGCCAGCATGGCCGGTACGGCGGCCAACTTCCATGTGCGTCGATTCATTTTGGGACTCCTCCTCGTCAATTGGGTGTTTGGCCGTGAAAATGCCCGCAACGAGTAGGTTGCCACATATCGCCACAAATTATTGAAGCTCCCGGTAAAATAATGGCCGCGTATCGTTCCGCGCCGGGACGGTTCCGGCGCAGCGTCCGTCCGGTCCCGCAAATTCCTTGCGGCGGCGCGTGCGGCGGGCTTTCCGAGGGTTGATGTCAAGGGGGAATCCTGCTATCATAACCATAACCATAAATTGTCCAGAAAGAGGTCCAACCATGGCAAAACGCGCTTACAATTTCAACGCCGGCCCGGCTGCGCTGCCGCTGGAAGTGCTGGAGCAGGCACAAGCCGAATTCGTTGATTACAAAGGGATCGGCATGTCGATCATGGAAATATCGCACCGCAGCAAGGAATACGAGCAGATCAACGACGAGACGCAAGAGCTGCTGAAGGAATTGCTGGGTGTTCCGGCAGGCTACAAGACGTTGTTCCTGCAAGGCGGGGCAAGCACGCAATTCTCGATGATCCCGCTCAATCTGCTGACGCCGGGCCGTACGGCGGGTTATGTCGCCACGGGAAGCTGGGCCAACAAAGCGATCAAGGAAGCGAAGCTGATCGGCGAGGTGGCGATCGCCGCTTCGACGGAGGCGGACGGATACCGCCGCATGCCGAAGCCGTCGGAAATTCACGTGGACGACAATTGGGCTTACCTGCACATCACGTCGAACGAGACGATCGGCGGCGTGCAGTTCCACGAGTACCCGGATACGGGCAAGGTCCCGCTTATTGCCGACATGTCGAGCGATATTTTGTGCCGTCCGATCGATGTGTCGAAATTCTCGCTGATTTATGCCGGCGCGCAGAAAAACCTCGGCCCGTCCGGCGTGACGGTCGTGCTGGCTCGCGAGGAACTGCTGGCCGAAAGCCCGAAAAACGTCCCGACCATGCTGCGTTACGACACGCACGCGAAAGCGAATTCGCTCTACAACACGCCGCCGGCGTATTCGGTTTATATGGTCAATCTCGTGCTGAAATGGATCAAAGCAAAAGGCGGCGTTGCGGCGATCGAACAGTACAACCGCGAAAAAACCGATCTCATCTATCAGGCGATCGACAACAGCGGCGGATTTTACAAAGGGCTGGTGGACCGCGACAGCCGTTCGATCATGAACATAACGTTCGCGATCGAAGACGAGGCGCTGGAGAAGCAATTTCTGAAGGAAGCGCAAGAAGCGGGCTTCATCGGACTGAAAGGACACCGCGAAGTCGGCCATATGCGCGCCTCGACGTATAATGCCGTACCGCGCGAAAGCTGCGCCGCTCTGGCGGAATTTATGGCGGACTTTCAACGCCGCAACGGTTAACCCAAGCCGAAAAAAGCCCCGTAACGGCCCTGAGCCGTTCGGGGCTTTTCCTTATGCCGCGCGCGCCGGGCGCCGGTACTACGCCCGCGCTTCCTGCAAGTCGGAGAGGCCTTGCCGCACTTCCTCCGGCGACAAGCCTCCGGCAGATAACCGTTCCTCGTCCAACGCCGCCAACCGTTCGTAAAAGGCGCGTCCGCTCTCAATCCGCTTGGCTCGTTCGCTCTCGCTGTCGGCCCGCTCCAGCAGCTCGAACAATACATCCTCAGCTTTGGCGAACCGTCCGGTTTCTTCCAGGTACGGGAACAGCAGCTCCAGCGTGTCGGTGGGCAGGTCGATGGCGTTCAGCCGGATCAGCAGCGACTCCGCAGCGCTCGAGACTTCTTCCTGAAGCGCTTCGCCCGGATCTTGCCGATGCAGCACCAGCAACAGATACAGCGATTTCTCACGGGATCGTTCGGCCGCATCCGCGTCGCCCAATTCCTCCAAGGAATCCGCTTCCGTGTCCAGCAGCTTAGCCACACTCCACAGCTTCCCGTTGTCGGTCAATCCGTTTTGCTGCAGCAATTCAAGCAGCTCGCGCTCGGGCAGCCCGCCGATCAGCTTGCGGTTCAGGCCGAACATCCGCTTCAGCGTCTCGTCGATCAGCGTCAATGCCTCTTCATGCTTCTCCTCGTGCTGCAGGCCCAGCATCTTGCCCAGCATGCCGGTCATCTGTTCGATCAATCGTAAAATATAGTCGCGTTGGTACACACAGATCGCCCCTTCGAAAAAAAACATCCGGACATCCTAATTTTACGCCGGGAAGCCGCCGGAAGTTTCGAAGCGGGCGAATCGGGCACGGAACGCCGCCTCGGCGGTCAGGCCAGACCTTTGTTGGCGGACGGGTCGACAAGCTTATAGCCGACGTTGCGGACCGTGACGATCAACTCCGGCTGCTTCGCGTTGCGTTCGATCTTGTCGCGCAGGTGGCTGATGTGCACGTCGACGATTCGCGTATCTCCGAGGAAATGGTAATCCCAGACGCCGTGCAGCAACTGCTGGCGGCTCAGCACCCGTCCGCGGTGACGGCACAGGAACAGCAGCAATTCGAATTCCTTGGGCGTCAGATCGACCGGCTTATCGTCCAGGAGCGCCTCCCGTTGGTCGGGACGGATATGCAGGGAGCCGATCCGGATCGGTGCTTGCTCCTGCATGCCGGGCATCATCCGAAGCCGCCGCATGATCGCCTGAATGCGGGAGATCAGTTCCTGCGGGCTGAACGGCTTCGTCATATAATCGTCGGCGCCGTTGTCGAGGCCGGCGATCTTGTCGGACAAATCCTGCAGCGCGGTGAGCATGATGATCGGAACCTGATTGCCTTCGCCGCGAAGCTTGCGGCATATCTGAATGCCGTCCGTACCGGGCAGCATCAGATCGAGCACAATAAGATCCGGCCGGAACGTGTGGATCGCGTCGAATACCGACGTGCCGTCGTATACGCAGTTGACCTCATAACCGACCAGCTTCAGGTTAAATTCGATCAATTTCGAAATGGAAGGCTCGTCGTCGACCACCAGAATTTTTTTCTTCGTTGTCGTCATGGGGATCACGTTCCTTTCGAATTTCATTATGGAAGGAGTAGATCAGGACGATATTAAGAAAGCGTAAACCCGATGTAAAATTCCGTTGGCGGCGGCCGGGGATCGTGTATAATAGGAGATTGTGGAAGGAGAGCGAGTCATCATGGCTTTTCATATCGTGCTGGTGGAGCCGGAGATCCCGGCCAACACGGGCAATATCTCGCGAACGTGCGCGGCGACGGGCACATGGCTGCACCTGGTCAAGCCGCTGGGCTTTTCCATCGCCGACCGGGAACTGAAGAGGGCGGGGCTCGACTACTGGCCGTCCGTCAAGCTGGAGGTGCACGAGAGCTTCGACGAGGTGCTGGAGCGGTATGCGGGCTCGCGTTTTTATTACGCGTCGACCAAAGCCAAACGTACGTACGCGAACGTCCAATTCCGCGACGGCGACTTTCTTGTGTTCGGCAAGGAAACGAAGGGACTGCCGGAGGAGTTGATTCGCCGGAACGAGGAGACGGCGATCCGCATTCCGATCGGCGATGCGGTAAGGTCGCTGAATTTGTCCAACGCGGCGGCCATCGTGCTGTACGAAGCGCTTCGGCAAACCGGGTTCGAGGGGCTGAACTGAACCGTCAGGGAAGAAAAATCGCTTTTCTTCCCGGTTTAGCAGGAAAAACGCCACCCGGCAGCGAATTGGTGGTGGAGCCGACAACGTCGGCGAACGTGAAGTGAGGTGAAGTTGGATGAGGCCGGCTGGCGTCGTCCGTAAAGTCGACCAACTGGGTCGGATTGTATTGCCCAAATCGCTTCGCAAGAGATACCGCATGAATGAAGGGGACCCGGTCGAGATTTTGGTCCAGGGGGACAACATTCTTCTGGAACGCTATCGCCCGAAGTGCATCTTCTGCAGTTCGACGGAGCACATCTCGGAATACCGGGAAAAGTACATTTGCCGTTCCTGCATGGGCGAACTGGTTCAGTACATACGCCTGTAGCGGGACAAGCGGCAGCGGCCGCAAAAGCAAAAGCGCCCGGATGCTCGATGGCGAGCGTCCGGGCGCTTTGCTTGCTGCAGGCGGTTATCAGCCGATCACAGACCTGCGGTTTTGTCGTCGTTATAGGCAGCGGTGCAGATGGCGACAAGGAACATCGCGAATACCAGCATAATCAACCAGAAGGCCGATCCTTGAACGATATCCATTCCCGCTTTGAACGCGTTCAGCATGCGTAACACCCCCAAGTATCTTGAGTATAGTATATCCTAGAGCGCCCAAAATGAAAAATGGCGAAAATGTGAACGAGACCGGGATAATCAATTATTTGTAAAACAAAAAGTGGGTCGGCAGCGCACGCATGCGGCCGTCGGACGGACTGTTGATCAACTGTCCGTCGAATACGAGCGTCGAGGAACCGCCGCCGTCGAGGTTGTAGGCGTCCCGGATTCTCATGCGAAGCATCAGATCCTGCAGTTCGGCAAGCGTCGCTCCGGAGCTGCCGTTTTCGTTGCGTCCGTCCGTGACGATAAACAAAAGCTGTCCGTTCGAGAACGATCCGACGACGGTTCTCGGAGCCCTCGCGGGGCTGTTCTGCCATTTGGCGGGAATCGGCTGCTTCTCGCCGCCTTTGAGCAGCACGGGCACGAAGCTTGCGCCGAATTTCGGATTCAGGGCTTGGATTTCTTGGTTCGATGAATAACGGGTGCCGACCAGCCTGTTGTTCATGTCCAGTCCGACGAAGACCAGCTCGTCCCCGGCGGTCGGGTCGGCGTCATACACGAATTTGCCGTTATAGACGGTGGCGCTGAGCGGATACCTTCTGCCGCGGGAATCGTCGGCGAAGCCCCCCGCGTTGATGCCGGCGACGGCGCCGTACCGCTTGACGGCCGACAGCGTCGTCTCGCTCCCGGGCACTTTGTCCTGGCCGAGCACCATCTTCATCGCGTCCCCGGTTTTCAGTCGCACCTTCATCGCGTAGCCGGAGTAAGCGGGTTGGCTGAACGGATACAGCTTCAAGTCGATATTCGGTCCGGACACATGCTTGCGCGCGCGGCCGATCACCGAAGAGATGCGGTTCTCGAAGATCAGTTCCGGCCGCTGCTTGGCCGCGGTCGCCGTCTGGACCATGGCGTTGGCCGTTTTGCCGCTCTGTTCGTACAATTGATAAAACCGTTCAAGGAGTCCGCCGGTTTCTCCGGCTTGCTGGGCGGCCGAATCGAAGGACGAGGCGAGCGCGGCCGACTTGGCCGCCCGGTCGGCGTCGAGCTCGGCGGTCGGCTTGATCCCGTCCAGACTCGGCATCGTCAAGGACCAGCCCGCTATCAGCAGCCAGGCGAGCATGCCCAGGAACGGCGCGGTTCCGAGCAGCATCATTCGATTAAACATGCGCAGCGTCATTTCAGCACATCCAGATTGCTTTTTAATTCGTCGAGCTGCTTGCGGACTTCCTCCAGTTGCGTATAGAGCTGGTTGCTGTTGTCCGTCTTGTCGCTCATGCTGTCCTTCGCAAACGCAAGAAGCTCGTTCAGCTTGTCCACCTTGGTTTGGAGGGCGGCCAGCTCCTGGGAGGTGGCGGTCTGCAATTCATTGAAACGGCTGTCGTATTGGGCTTTCATCTCGTTGATCTGCGATTGCGTCTGGGCGGACAATTCCGCAGCAGTCTTGGCCCGGAGATGGTCCGTGTAGAGCATGGTCCCTCCCGCGCCAAGGCCGATGAGCAGGAACCAGCCGATTGAAAACAGCACATATGCCCGTTTCCCCGGGCCGACTGAGCGACTTGTCCGTTTAGGCGCCGTCGAACGACTTGCGGCTTCAAGCGGCATGGACATGTCGAATTTCCTCCTCATTCCCTATTTTCCAGCCTCGACAAAAGTCGGCAGCTTCTATTGTACCGATTTCCGGGCCGGACGGCAACGCTATCGGACGGTGCCGAGAGCGATTTGCCGGGGTCAAGAGCAATTCCAAGTGCGCCTCCGCCGCGTTTCCGGTCGTGCGATTCGGTTCCGATCGTGCTATGATGATATCGATTGGGCATAGAAGGAAACCGAAAATTCGACAACACGGGACTGAAACGGAGCTGGTAATTGATGTGGCCCAGAAGAGCGGCGTTGCCGCCGGAGAAGAGGCTGTCGGCCGAAGCCGTCACCTCTTTGATCGTGCACTTTTTTTTCATCCTCGGTTCGAATATGGCGGGGCTGTTTCTCAACCTGTATTTATGGCGGCTGACCGAAAGCTTGTGGGTGAACGGGTTGTACAACATCATCGCGTATTCGTTGACCCCGTTCGCGTTTGCGCTGGGCGGTTGGGTCTCCAAAAAGATGGACCGCGTGATCGCTCTGCGGATCGGCGTCGCGCTGACGGCGCTGTTTTATCTGCTCGTCATTATCGTCCGCGAATCGGTGGTGGACTGGTATCCGTTGTTCGCCGTCTTTGCCGCTTTGGCCAGTTCCTTCTACTGGTCCGCCTATTTGACGATTATGTACGACGTCTCGACGGAGCAGAACCGCATCCGGTATATGGGGTTCAATATGATAGCGTTTACGGCGGCCGGACTCGTCGGACCGATGCTGGCGGGATGGATCATCGCCTGGAACGAAGGGCTCCGCGGATATATCATCGTGTTTTCTTTCGCGTTTGTCATGTATTTGCTGACCACCGTCGCCAGCCTGCGGATTCGGGCCGTCCAGACCCATCATCACGCGTATTACCTGAAATTCGCAGGGTTGCTGCTCCGCAAGCAAAAGCTGTGGCGCGGAAGCTTGATGGCTTTTCTGACGTTGGGCACGTTGCAGGGCATTATGCTGTTTTTGCCCAACATCTTATTATATAAAGCGCTTCCCGACGAACAATGGATCGGGTACGTCGGAGCGATCTGCTCGCTCGTGTCGATCGGAGTCAGTCTGGGAATGACGAGAGCTGCCCGGGAACGGCACGCCCGGCTATATCTGGTGATCGGGGCGGCAGGCTTCTCCGCGGCGGCGCTGCTGCTGACGCTCGGGGTCGATCTGTTCACCGTCGTCATGTTCATGCTGCTGCATGCGCTGATCAATCCGCTGTACAGCAACACGTTAAATTCCTATTATTATCGGTTGGTCGCGCAGTTGCCGCTGAAGGGACAATTGGCGATCGAGGCGGTTGTGATCCGGGAGACGTTCCTTAACATCGGCCGCGTCGTCTCGATCTTCGCTCTGGTTGCGATCGCGGACGGCCCGGATTCGGTCTGGCTGCCGTGGGTGATCGTCGCGGCTTCGCTGGCGCAGTTTACGATGGCGATCTGGATCGATCGCAACGGAGGGATAAGCGGGCAGCCGGACGACGCTGGACACTCTGCAACATAAAATATGAAACAAAATGGTTTACAATTCCGGTCTCACCCCTTATAATCCTATTTAAATACTCGGATTAATAGTGCGGGGGACCAGTCAACATGGACTTCGGAATCAGCACAATGGGGCTGCTGGTTGGCTTGCTCGTCGGATTGACCGGCGTAGGCGGAGCCGCTTTGCTTACGCCGGTCCTGTTATTTATGGGCATTCATCCTTCCATCGCCGTCGGAACGGACTTGTTGTACAATTCCGTGACCAAGTTGTTCGGGACGATCCAGCACACCAGACTAAAGACGGTGAATTGGAAGCTTGTCGGCTATTTCGCGATGGGCAGCATTCCGGGGGCGGTTGTGGCGATCGGTTTGCTGAAGGTTTACAGCGTGTATTTCGATCAACAGGAACAACTGTTGAAGCAGGCGTTAGGCGTCATGCTCGTTATCGTATCCGTGGTCACGCTGCTGAAGGTTTGGCTGGACCGCCGCTTCAGCCAGAAGGAACCGGCCGAGCATGACTCCGGGAACAATGAGAAACGGGGACTGACGATTGCGGTGGGCTTCGCGCTCGGTTTCGTGGTCGGCCTGACCTCGATTGGTTCGGGCTCGCTGTTCGCCATTGCGCTGATTTATTTGTTCAAACTGAAGGGCTCGCAGGTGGTCGGCACGGACATCGCCCACGCCTTTTTCCTGGTGACGGCGGCGGGCTTGCTGCATGCGGGACTCGGCCATGTGGATTTTATGCTGGCGCTTAATCTGCTGATGGGTTCCGTACCGGGCGTCCTGATCGGCAGCAACTTGTCGGCGCGGATGCCGACCGGGGCGCTAAGGGCGATTATGGCGTCGATTATTTTCATTAGCGGGATCAACTTATTATAAGCGTCTCCATAAATAAAAGCCGTTCGTTCGACCCGGCCGGTCGAACAAACGGCTTTTCCTGTATGGCTGGCAGCCGCCGGGTTACAGCTTGAAGCGGTTGACGGCTTCGCGCAGGCCGCTCGACATGGCGCGCAGCTCCGCTGCCGCTTGCGACATGCGCCGAATCGCTTCCGACTGGCGGCCGGAAGCCGCCGCCACTTCCCGGGCATGGCCGGCCGACTGGCGGGAAAGCTCCGCAAGCTCCTGCAGCGAAGCCGATACTTGCTCGCTCCCCGCCGACATCTGCTCGGCGACGGCGGACACGTCGGCAAGCTGCTCCGCCACCGTATCGATCGAATCGGAGAGCGCATGGAACGACTCTTCCAATTGCGAAGAAGCCGTCTGCATGGCGTCCACCTCAAGCGCGCCGCGGTTCATCGCCCGGATGGCGGCCGCGGTCTCGGCCTGGATCGATTCGATCAGACTGGAGATCCGCTCCGTCGATCGCCAGGATTGCTCGGCAAGGTTGCGGATCTCCGCGGAGACGACGGAGTAGCCTTTGCCGTGCTCGCCTGCGTGCGAAGCTTCGATGGACGCGTTCAGCGCCAGAATGTTCGTCCGGTTCGACACCGCCGCAATCGCCGCTGTCATCTCGCCGATCTCCTCGGACAGCTTGCCGAGTCGTTCGATGCTGCCGGCCACTTGGTCGGTCGCTCCCCGCACAAGAGCGAGCTGAAGAGCTCATCGTCAAGCACATAAGGGGCGGCCGGTTTTTCCGTTTCATACAGATCGGCGTTCGACAGAAGGTTCAGGAGCGCCTTCTCCCCGTCCACATCCAGCCATTCCGGGTAGAACAGGTACGCGTTCTCGACGTTCTCGATGCTTGCATAGCGGTCCATCTCATATTGCAGATTGATGATGTCCGGATCTTTTTTGTAGGCGTCCGGGTCCTTTTTTAATTCCGACTTGGCTTTTTCGATCCGTTCGATTTCCGACGCGAGAGGGAAGTGGAACATTTTTTCCTTCTCCGTCAGGTTGCCGCAGATCAGCGCTTTCTGCTGGCTGTAGGATATGTACGCCATTAGCGATCCGAGAAGGATGAAGCACAAGGCCGCTATTCCCGACACTTTGAACGCGATGGATTTGAAATAGGGCACGTTTCGCCGGGCGGCCGCCGGCGCCGGGTTAGCTGTCGATCTCATCCGGGGAGGGCACCTCCAAAAATTGGACAAATCCAAAAAAGAAAAAAATCGTGTTCATTATACACGATTTCTGTCGAAAGGGGGGAGTGTTTGGAACGAACGGCCCGTGCCGTCCGGACCGTTCATCCGCGGGTCACGCCCTCGTATTGGGGCAACTCGCCGGCTCCCCGCTCGGACAGCCGGTATACGCCGCGTTCGACGCGCTCGAACCAGCCGTAATAGTTGTCCTGCAGGATCGCCGCCGCCTTGCCGAGCGCCAGGCGCTCCCGGATCTCCCGGGGGCGAAGCGGGCCTTCCGCCGACAGCAGCCTGGCGATGGCGATGGCCTGCTCGCGGTACGCTGTGACCAGCCGGCGCCGGGCGCTTCCGCCGATGTTGTAATCGCCGCTACGCTCGCGGAATTCATGAAGCAGCCGCTTGACGGCGCGTCCGCGCGCGCCGCCTCCTTCATCGGGCTCTCCCGCATCGACCAGCCGCTCGACGAACGGCTTCCGGGTTTTATAGAAGGTGACCGTGAGCAAGCCGAGTCCCAGCTTCCGGCAGAGACGTCCGGCGTCGGACCAGCGCTTGCCGGCTCCCCGGCGGGCTTCCCGGGGCTTCTCCACGGCCAGATAGACGTAAGGCGACAGCTTCTGGCGGTCCATGCCTTGATAGACAAGCGGCAGCGTAAACGAACGCTTCAGCTCGACAATCACGGGCAAGGCGCCCTCCGCCTCCGGACGAACCGCGACGAGATCGCAGTGATTCACTTCGCTTTTGACTTCGTAGCCGAGCGCCTCCCAATACCGTTTGATGGGCTCGTACAATTCGGTTTCCGCCGCTACGGCCATGTTTCCCGCTCCTTCCCCGCAATTTGTCGGAACCGCGGGTTCATTATATCATGGACGGCCGAATCCCGGCCGTTTTTTTCGTTCGGCGGGACGGCGCTGTCCCAACGGGCACGTGCCCGGAGAATGCCGCGAACAAGCGGAGCCGAGCTCGCGGGAATGCGGCCGCTCCCCGCCGGACAAGTTTTGACGAGAGCCGTTTTGCCGCGCGGAAACGGCTTTTTTCGCCTTCTTTTGCGCAAGGCTTCCTCTAAAAATTCGGTAAACTTATCCCCCCCCTCTGCATAGGTATGTATTACTCAGGGAAGCGGCCCATCGACCCGGCCTCGAAGGAGTGGGTCCGTTTCCGGCAACGAAGATACGCATGGGTCAACCTGGCGGATGGCAGGCGGTAGCTACTGAAAAGGAGGTTGCCATGGACATTTTCAAGAGGATATCGGATCACCAGGCCGAGCAGAACCGTCTGGCGTGGACAGGTAGCTTTGCGGATTATGTGGAGCTGGTGAGGAGAAATCCCCAAATTGCCCGCACGGCGCACGCCCGCGTCTACGATATGATCGTATGGCATGGGGTAGAGGAGGTGAACGGCCGGAAAATTTATAAATTTTTCGACCGTGAGCTGTTCGGCCTCGACCGGACGATCGACAAGCTCGTAGAGGAGTACTTCCACTCGGCGGCGATGAGGCTCGATGTGAAGAAACGGATTCTGCTGCTCATGGGACCGGTCAGCGGCGGCAAATCGACGCTCGTCACGATGCTGAAGAAGGGGCTGGAGCGTTATTCCCGAACGGACGAAGGCGCCGTCTATGCGATCAAGGGCTGCCCCATGCACGAGGAGCCGCTTCATCTGATTCCGCACGAGCTGCGTCCCGAGATCGAAGCCGAGCTGGGGGTCAAGATCGAAGGCAACCTGTGCCCGTCCTGCCAACTGCGGGTCAAGGAGGAGTACTTCGGCCGGATCGAGGACGTGTTGGTGGAGCGCATCTTTTTCTCCGAGGAAGAGCGGGTCGGCATCGGCACGTTCAGCCCTTCGGACCCGAAGTCGCAGGATATTGCGGATTTGACCGGAAGCATCGACTTCAGCACCATCACGGAGTACGGTTCGGAGTCCGATCCCCGCGCTTACCGGTTCGACGGAGAGCTGAACAAAGCGAATCGCGGCATTATGGAATTCCAGGAGATGCTGAAGTGCGACGAGAAGTTTTTGTGGAACCTGCTTTCGCTGACGCAGGAGGGCAACTTCAAGGCCGGCCGCTTCGCGCTGATCTCGGCCGACGAATTAATCGTCGCGCATACGAACGAATCGGAGTACAAGTCGTTTATCGCCAACAAAAAAAATGAAGCGCTGCAGTCCCGGATGATCGTGATGCCCGTGCCTTACAATTTGAAGGTGTCCGAGGAGGAGAAAATATACGCCAAGCTCATCAAGCAGAGCGACATGCAGCACATCCATATCGCTCCGCATACGATGCGCGCGTCGGCGATCTTCTCCATCCTGACGAGGCTGAAAGAAACGAAGAAGCAAGGCATGGACCTGCTGAAAAAAATGAAACTGTACGACGGCGAAGCCGTCGAAGGGTTCAAGGAAGCGGATCTCAAAGAGATGCAGAGCGAATACCTCGAAGAAGGCATGACCGGCATCGATCCGCGTTACGTCATCAACCGCATATCCAGCGCCCTCGTCCGGCAGGATCTCCAGTGCATCAACGCGCTTGACGTGCTTCGCGCGTTGAAGGACGGCATGGAGCAGCATCCGTCGATCACGAAGGAAGAACGCGAAAAATACTTAAACTTCATCGCCATCGCGCGCAAAGAATACGACGAACTGGCGAAAAAAGAAATCCAGAAGGCGTTTGTCTACTCCTATGAGGAATCGGCCAAAACGCTGTTCGAAAACTACCTCGACAACATCGAGGCGTATTGCAACTGGATGAAAATCCGCGACCCGCTTACCGGCGAGGAGATGGACCCCGACGAGCGGCTGATGCGCTCGATCGAGGAGCAGATCGGCATCTCCGAGAACGCGAAAAAAGCGTTCCGGGAAGAAATCCTGATCCGGATGTCGACCTATTCGCGCAAGGGCAAGCGGTTCGATTATTCCAGCCACGAACGTCTGCGCGAAGCGATCGAGCGCAAGCTGTTCGCGGATCTCAAGGATATCGTGAAAATCACGACCTCGACGAAAACGCCGGACGAAAACCAGTTGAAGAAAATCAACGAGGTGACGAAGCGGCTGATCGACGAGCATGGATACTGCCCGGTATGCAGCAACGAGCTGCTGCGGTACGTCGGAAGCTTGTTGAACCGGTAAGCGGCGCGGGAACGCGGCCGGCGAGTCGCGTTTGAACGCGCTTGGCGGGAAAGGCGGGGCGGCAGGATCAAAGCCCGGAGCGAAGGCTCCGGGTTTTTTGGCGTATGAGGGCTTGGCTGGGTCGGCAGCGGGGAACCGGCATCGACCGGCCGATAACAACGGGCTTTCCAATTTGGGATTAAAGAAACGCGGCTACTCGCGTCTTGAGCGAGCCGATAAATGAAGACGTTGTCCCGTGCAGTCGGCCATGGGTTGCAAATTTTCTTTAAAAAGTGAAGTGAATTGTAAAGTTACTCCGGTCAAATGAAAATTTATATATCGTTATAATCGAGGATAGATCATGTTAAACGCTTACAATTTAAATGCGAGGGGGAATGTATCGGATGAAAACAAGATGGATAAGGTGGATGTCCATGATGCTCGCCATGACGCTACTGTTGCCATCGGGCTTGTTCTCACCAACTACGAAAGCTGAGGCCAAACCGATCCCGGTTCTGCTGTATCATCGTGTGGTCGACAATCCGACCAATGAGTGGACAGATATCAGTACCAAGAAGTTTGAAGAGACGATGAAGTATTTGCATGACCATGGTTTTACGACGCTGACAGCCGAGCAGTATGTCGACATCATGGAAGGGAATGCCGCTCCTGCGGATATTCCTGAGAAACCCATCTTGCTTACCTTTGACGACGCAACCCCTGATTTTATCACGACCACCGTTCCGATTCTCGAGAAGTACAATATGAATGCCGTTCAATTTGTTGTGACCGGATGGATTGGCGGAGGTTACAGCATCACCGAAGAAGCGCTTCGGGAATTGGCAGAGAATCATCCGAATATCAGCCTTCAAAATCACTCCGTGCATCATGCCGAAAACCAATGGAACGCCATGACGAAGGAGGAAGCTTCAGCCGAAATAGCCCAAGCTAATAGCTATATTAAGGCGATAACCGGACGAGATCCCGTCCTCTTCGCTTACCCGTACGGTCATCATCATGCCGCTACCCAAGCAGCTATGGCCGAGAACGGCATCAAATACGCCTTTAAAGTAGGAACCCCCGATCAAGGCCCGTATGCACGGGCTCGACATTATGTGAAGATGGAGACCACGCTCGAACAGATTGCGTCCTGGCTGGGCGGACCCGCTCCAGAAACTTCGGGGGAAGAACCTCAAGAAACGCTCGTCTACCACGAGACGTTTGCAGACGGTCTGGGCGTAGCGACCCAAGCGGGAAATGCGCAAGTGTCGCCTGTAACGGGCAAGACCTTCAATGGCAATGAAGACGGCGCCGCCGTGCAGATTACGGGCAGAACCAACAACTGGGATGGCGTGGATATTCCGTTTCTTCGTGTCGGCATGGAAGCAGGCAAAACCTATACCATTACGGTAACAGGTTATCTCGATCCTGATGTGAACGTGCCAGCTGGCGCAAAAGCCTTGCTGCAAAATGTGGATACCTATCAGGGACTGTATGCGGAGACTGTCATGCAAGCGGGACAATCCTTTCAATTAAAAGGAAGTTATACCGTAAAATCAGAGGATCGCGCCCTCCGTATTCAATCCAACGAGCAAGGCAAGGAAGTACCGTTCTACGTCGGCGATATTCTCATTACTACGACGGCCAGCGCCGGCGAGGAGGAGCCGGGAGAAGAACAGCCGCCCGCCAAGCCGTTTGTTCCGGTTACCTTCGAAGACGGCCAGCCTGGAGGATTCCAAGCCCGCGGCGGCGTTGAAACGTTAACCGTAACAGACGAAGCCAATCACACCGAAGGCGGCGCATACGCCTTAAAGGTTGAAAACCGCGCGGCGACTTGGCACGGGCCCTCCCTGCGCGTGGAGCCATACGTGGACAAAGGCAAGGAGTACAAAGTTTCCGCCTGGGTCAAGCTGATTTCGCCAGCCTCGGCGCAGCTTCAGTTGTCAACGCAGATTGGAAACGGCGACGGCGCCAGTTACAACAATCTGCAAAACAAAACGGTCAGCGTCGAGGACGGGTGGGTGATGCTGGAGGGCACCTACCGCTATAACAGTCTCGGCAACGAGTACTTGACGATTTACGTGGAAAGCCCGAACAGTTCCGCAGCCTCCTTCTACCTGGACGATGTTCGCTTCGAGCCGACCGATTCAGGCAGCATCGACATCGAACGGAATTTAACGCCGCTGAAAGACGTCTATAAGGACGACTTCCTGATTGGCAATGCGGTCTCGCTCAGCGAGATGGAAGGAACTCGCCTGGATCTGCTTAAGATGCATCATAATCTGGTCACCGCCGAAAACGCGATGAAACCGGGATATGCCTACGACGACGAAGGAAATTTCGACTTCACGGCCGAGGATGAGCTGGTCGGCAAAGCGCGGGAACACGGTTTCAAGATTCACGGGCATGTGCTGGTATGGCATCAACAGTCGCGCGAGGCGCTTCATACCGATGCGAACGGCACCCCGCTGCCGCGCGACGAAGCGCTGGCCAACCTGAAGAAGCATGTCCAAACCGTGGTCGGGCATTTCCAGGATCAGGTGATCTCCTGGGATGTCGTTAATGAAGCGATGGCCGACAACCCGCCGAATCCGTCCGACTGGAAATCTTCCCTGCGCCCATCGGGCTGGCTGAGAGCGATCGGCCCCGATTATATTGAATACGCGTTCCGTTTCGCCAAGGAAGTGATCCAGGCGAACGGCTGGGACATCAAGCTCTACTACAATGATTACAATGACGACAATCAGAGGAAAGCGGAAGCCATCTATCAGATGGTGAAAGACATCAACGAACGGTACGCGGCCGAAACCGGCGGCGAGCGGTTGATCGACGGCATCGGCATGCAGGCGCATTACAACCTGAACACCAATCCGGAAAATGTAAGGCTTTCCATGGAGAAATTCATCTCCCTTGGAGTGGAGATTGGCGTCACCGAGCTCGATATTACGGCCGGCAGCGACCATGTGCTGACGGAGGAGCAAGCCCAGAAACAAGCCTATTTGTACGCCCGGTTGTTCAAGCTCTACAAGGAGAAAGCCGAACACATTTCCCGGGTCACACTGTGGGGATTAAACGATGCGACCAGTTGGCGTGCTGCGCAAAACCCGCTGCTGTTCGACCGAAACCTGAAAGCCAAACCCGCCTATTACGCGGTTATCAATCCGGAGAAGTACATCGAGGAGTATGACGGCGGCGAACGGGTCGAGGCTAACCGCGGCCAGGCGGTATGGGGCACGCCGAAAATCGACGGCGAGATTGATCCGGTGTGGAGCACAGCGCCCATCCTGCCCGTCAACCGTTACCAAATGGCTTGGCAAGGTGCTAATGGCTTCGCCAAAGCGCTATGGGACAACTCACATTTATATGTATTATTCCACGTAAACGATTCACGGCTCGACAAATCGAATGCAAACGCTTGGGAGCAGGATTCCATCGAAGTTTTCGTCGATGAGAACAACGACAAGGTCACCTATTATCAGGACGATGACGGCCAATACCGGGTCAACTTCGATAATGAAACCTCGTTTAATCCAAACGGCATTGCGGCAGGCTTTGAGTCCGCCACTTCCGTATCCGGGACGGGTTACATCGTAGAAGTAAAAATTCCGTTCCGAACGATAACTCCAACGACACAGATGGAAATCGGCTTTGACGCGCAAATCAACGACGCACAGAATAGCGCTCGCCAAAGCGTAGCCACCTGGAATGATCTGACGGGCCGCGGCTTCGAGGATCCTTCCGTGTTCGGAGTATTGACTTTGATTGACAAGCCTGACGATTCGGGAAACAACCCGAATGAGAATCCCGGGACGGGCATGAATCCGCCCGATATTCGCGAGGGCAGCGGTCCCATCGTCCCGGTAACAACGAATACCAACGGTCAAGTAGTCGGCACGGTGACAATCGAGCAATTGAACCGCGCAATCGCAAACGCCGCCGACGCAAACGGGAAGAAACCAATTGTTATTGAACTGGCCAAGCAGGCAAATGCCACTTCTTATGAAGTGCAGTTGCCGGCGGCAGGGCTGCGAGGACAAGATGAAGTCAACCTGTCCGTCAAAACCGAATTGGCGACCCTTACGATACCCGGCCGATCGCTGATGGATGCAGCAAGCAGCGCGGAGCATATTGCCATACGCATAGCCCCGGCTTCCACTCAGCCGCTGGACGCAGCGGCCAGGGCGAATGCGGGCAACCGTCCGGCCATAAGCGTTCATTTGCTGGCTGATGGCGCGTCTGTTGCCAGCTTGGGCGGCAATCATGCAGCGACCGTGTCCATTCCCTATACACCAGGCGCCGCGGAACGGCTTCGTCCTGACTATATCGTGGTGTGGCGCTTGGACGACCATGGCAACGTCACGGCCATACCGAACGGACGCTATGACGAAGCGGCAGGATCGGTCGTATTTGCAACCCGCGAGTCCGGCAGCTTCGCGGTCGCCTATGTGGTTCATGCCTTTGATGATATCGCAAGCCTGAACTGGGCGAAGCAGGCGATTAACGCCATGACGGCGCGCGATTTGCTAAAGAGCGAAGCAGAGAACCGCTTTGCTCCGCAAGCGCCCGTCCATCGTGCGGAAGCGATCGCCCTGCTCGTACGGACGCTTGATCTGAACGCGGACACAGACCGCATCTCCATGTTCGGCGACGTTGCGGCCGATGCCGATTACTACGAGGAACTCGCCGTTGCGAAAGCGCTGGGCATCGTTTCCGGCTTTGACGGCAATATCTTCAGGCCCGACAGCCCGATTACCCGTCAGGATATGATGGTATTGACGGCACGCGCTTTGGCGGCTGCGGGCGCGAAGCCGAACGAAGCCGGGGCGCTATCGCTGGACAGCTTCTCCGACGCGGGCGACGTCTCGCCTTATGCGAGAACCGAAGTGGAGGCCCTGGTACAAGGCGGCATCATCAACGGTTATCAGGGATATCTCGCTCCGCAACAATCGCTCACTCGAGCCGAAGCTGCCGTGATTTTGTACCGGATCTGGAAGTGGTAATACGGGAAGTCATAGCCACCGCAACACGAGGGTGTCCCAAAAGTCATCACAGATGACGGAGGGACGACCCTCTTTTTCATATTGTCGCGCGCCTAGCCAAGCTAGTCGCTATCGTTGCCTTTAACATGCTGCGTTTTTCTACCGAGGACTCAGGTGATCCCCTTTTGCCAGATTCCGCAACATATTTATTTATTTTTTAAAGTACGACCTTTATTTTACGGGGTAAACAACAAACAGCCTGACCGTTATAATGAAAGTGCTTACAAAACAAATGGAAGGGAGTTTTGGTCAAGGTGACGAACAAAAAGGGGTTTGCCTCGACACTGGCACTGATATTGATGCTGGCATCGGTCGCGGCCGCTTGTTCCGACAACAAGCAAGAACCGGTACCCTCTTCTCAAGCGGAAAACAGTCCAAGTGAGCAGCCGCTCGACAAAGTGACGTTCCGAATCTTT
Source organism: Paenibacillus thermoaerophilus (assembly GCF_005938195.1). GTDB lineage: Bacteria > Bacillota > Bacilli > Paenibacillales > Reconciliibacillaceae > Paenibacillus_W > Paenibacillus_W thermoaerophilus. Next base: position 19,371 of record NZ_VCQZ01000012.1, on the reverse strand, counting down.
AACGGGGTGGCGGGCGAAAAAGATGTCAATACCAATGAAACCAGGATCGGGAAGATTCTGGAGGAGCAGACAGGTGTCAACTTCAAGATTGAACATTTGGTGGGCGATCTGAACGCGAAAGTCGGAACGATGGTAGCCGCTAACGAATATCCGGATGTGATAATTCCCGACGCGGCGATTAACCAACTGCTGAACGCAGGTGCTTTTATTGACCTCAATCCACTGATTGAAAAGTACGGGCCGAACATCAAACGGGTCTTCCAACCATATTACAATCGGATGAAAGCCAAGGACGGCGGAATTTATTTTCTTCCTTTCTCCACAGTAGTCAACAAATACATTCCTGATCCGAACATCAATCAAGGCGGTTTCTGGGTGCAACGGCGGGTACTGGAGTGGGCTGGTTATCCGAAGATTCGTAAAGTCGATGAATATTTCAAGCTGATTGAAGATTTTATCAAGGCTCATCCGAATGAGAAATTGACTGGTTTCGTCGCGTTGACGCACGATTGGCGTTTCTTTGCAACCACCAATGTGCCAAACCATCTGGCCGGTTATCCGAACGACGGTGAAGTGATGGTTGATATGCAGACGCACGAAGCGAAGATTTATGCCGGAACCGAATATGAAAAGCGATGGTTTAAAATGCTGAACGAGATCAACAACAAGGGGTTGTTCGACAAATCTTCATTTGTCGACAACTACGATCAATATATCGCCAAGCTGACATCTCACAAGGTGCTTGGATTCTTCGATTACGGTTGGCAGATCGGTTCAGCCCAGAACGTGCTGAGTGACGCGGCGAAAGCCGATCCGTCCCAGGACGGCTACCGGTACTTCGCGTTGCCGGTTACGTTTCACGGGGGGAAAGATCAGTACCTTGATCCGCCCGGATTCGTCAACAACCGCGGGTTTGGCATTACAGTCAGCGCCAAAGATCCTGTCCGTATCATTAAATTTATCGACAACCTCCTGAAGGAGGAAAACCAAATTCTCGTCAAATGGGGCGTCGAGGGAGAGACGTATCTGAAAGACGAAAAAGGCCGGATGTATCGTACGCAAGAAATGATCGACAAAATGGACAAAAAATTCAACGAAGATTATGGGTTCTCCGTATTCGACTGGGATTGGCCGCATTTCGGCACGAACTCGACGCTGTCCAACGGTAATGCCGCATCTCCCGGACTGCAGCCTGAAGTATTCCAACTCAGCCTCACTGAACCGGACAAAAAGATTTTGTCGGCATACGGGGTGAAGACATACTCGGAATTGTTTACGCCGCCGGACGAGCGCCCCTGGTTTCCGGCATGGGGAATCCAGAAGGAGCAAGGTTCGCCGCAACAAATTTTCGAAGCGAAAAAGACCGAAATTCAGCGCAAATATATTCCGGAACTGGTGCTCTCGACCCCGGATAAATTCGAAAATGTGTGGACTCGGTATACGACGGAATTAAACAAACTTGACATTGCGGGTTACGAGAAATGGTATACCGAAAGAATCAAGGAGATCGTGGCGAAAGTGAAAGGGCAATAAATCTCCAGGTGAAACGAAAGGCCGGTCCTACCGCGCCCCGCGCAGACCGGCTTTTCGCTTATGAACCGGCATCGCGATTCCCGTATTGGCATTTTCGGTACCGCTAAGGAGAGGAAGGAACCATGGAGAGAAATGTCGCGTACACGGAACCGTCGGCAACCGTCCAACCTTCGAGATGGAAACGATTTTTCCGGTTGCTTGTTCAACAGCGGGCGCTTGTCGTGATGTCCGTGCCGTTTGTCATTTGGCTGTTTATTTTTAAATATTTGCCGCTCTGGGGATGGACCATTGCTTTTCAGGACTTTAAACCTGCCCGCGGTTTCTTTGATCAGCAATGGGTGGGATTTAAACATTTCCAATTTTTGTTTGGAGATGAGCGGTTTTTACGTGTTCTTCGCAATACGCTGGTCATGAGCGCGATTAACCTGGTATTGGGTTTTACAACGGCGATCACGCTTGCTTTGATGTTGAACGAAGTGCGTCAAATCGTATTTAAACGCGTGGTGCAAACGATCAGCTATCTGCCCCATTTTATCTCGTGGGTAGTGGCGGCCGGAATCATTCAGAGTGTGCTGTCGACGGACGGCATCGTCAACGATTTGCTTATGTGGCTGGGTGTGATTGATGACGAGGTTTTATTTTTGGGCGTCGGGCATTGGTTCTGGGGTATTTTTGGCGCCAGCGTCGTATGGAAAGATTTGGGGTGGAACACCATTGTGTATCTCGCCGCGATGACGATGATTGATCCGGCCCAATATGAAGCGGCCGAGATGGACGGAGCGGGACGCTTCAAGCGAATGTGGCATATTACCTTGCCCGGCATCCGGCCGGTAATCGTCGTTCTGCTGATTATGAACATTGGTTATTTGCTGGATTCGGGTTTTGAGCCGCAATATTTGTTGGGGAACGGCATGAACATCGATTATTCGGAGAACCTTGATATATTTGTCCTCAAGTACGGCATCAACATGGGTAATTTCTCGTTGTCCGTGGCGGCCAGCATGTTCAAGACAGTGGTTAGCTTTATCCTGCTGTTCGCCGCCAACCATATCGCGAAGCGCCTTGGCCAAGCCAGGTTGTACTGAGAAGGAGGGTCGCCATATGGCAGAGTTGACGGCCAAGAGACGCAGAAAGCGGCACATCCGCCTGTCGTTCGGGGATCGGGTATTCGAGACGGTGAATATAACATTGATGGTGTTGCTGATGGTCGTGACGTTGTATCCGTTTATAAACACGCTGGCCATTTCCCTTAACGATGCGAGCGATTCGATCAAAGGCGGCATCTACTTGTGGCCGAGGCAGTGGACGTTGGACAACTATCGCTTTGTGTTTGAGGAAGCGACCATTTTCCACGCCACTTTGGTTTCGATTCTGCGGACGGTGGTTGGCACCGTACTGACGGTGATGTGTTCGGCTATGGTGGCCTATACGATCAGCAGACCGGAGTACGTGCTGCGCAAGTTTGTGACGGTTGCCTTCATTTTGACAATGTATGTCAACGGCGGCCTGATTCCGACCTTTTTGCTGATGCGCGATCTTGGATTGGTCGGAAGCTTCTGGGTGTACATCTTTCCCGGACTGGTGGGCGTATTCAATTTGATTATCATCCGTTCGTTTATCGAAGGTCTGCCGGACAACATTCTGGAATCCGCCAAAATTGACGGCGCCGGCGATTACCGGACCTTCTTCAGCATCGTGTTGCCGCTGAGCACGCCCGTCTTGGCCACGGTGGCTCTGTTCACGGGCGTCTATCAATGGAACTCGTGGTTCGACGTGTTTTTGTATAATTCTTCTTATGAGAAGTTAAGCACCCTGCAATACGAGTTGCAGAAAATTTTGCAGAACTCCAACGCCTCGCAAACGGCGCCGGACTTTACCGCAGCCGGAAATACAGGCACAAGCCAGGTGACGCCTTTTTCCATTCGGGCGACGATGACGATCGTGGCTTCCGTGCCGATCATGTTGGTGTACCCGTTCCTGCAAAAATATTTTGTCAAAGGCATGATCGTAGGTGGCGTGAAGGAATAACCGCCATCACGATGCCTAGGGAGGTTTGGGGATGAAACAAGCCGCAAGTTCCGCTGTCCAGCCGCTTCATGAAGCATTCTCCGATGATTTCCTGGTCGGGGCCGCGGTCAACCCGCGTACGCTCGTCGGCTCGGCCGATCTGTTGACTCTGCATTTCAATTGCATAACATCGGAAAACGAGATGAAATTCGAGCGCATCCATCCGCAAGAGCAGACGTACATGTTCGAAGAGGCCGACTTGCTGGTTCAATTTGCGCGGGAACATGGCCTGAAGATGAGGGGACATACGCTTGTATGGCACAACCAGACGCCGGACTGGCTTTTTGAGCGGCCGGGAGGCGGTCTGGCGGACAAATGGACGTTGTACGCCCGATTAAAGGAACATATCGATACGGTGGTTGGCCGATACAAAAACGACGTTTTCTGCTGGGACGTCGTAAACGAAGCAGTAGCGGACGAAGGTGCGGAACTGCTTCGAGATTCCAAATGGCTGCGTATCGCCGGTGACGAATTTATTGCCAAAGCGTTCGAATTCGCGCACGAGGCCGCCCCCGGCGCGCTGCTGTTCTACAATGATTACAATGAAAGTCATCCGGTCAAACGCGAGAAGATCGTGACGCTGGTGAAGTCCCTGCAAGCGCGTGGCGTCCCGATCCACGGCATCGGCCTCCAGGCGCATTGGCAACTGCGGAGTCCGTCTCTCGACGACATCCGGGCCGCTATCGAGCGTTACGCTTCGCTGGGCCTGAAGCTGCATGTGACCGAACTGGATCTCTCCGTATTTGAGTGGGACGACCGGCGAACCGATCTCCGATCGCCGACGGCGGAAATGGCGGAATTGCAGGAGCAGCGGTACGAGCAGATTTTCCGCCTGTTCCGGGAATACCGCGAAGTCATCGAATGCGTGACGTTCTGGGGAATCGCGGACGATTACACCTGGCTGGATCACTTCCCGGTACGCGGACGGAAAAACTGGCCTTTCCTGTTCGACGAGCACCATCAGCCGAAACCGGCGTTTTGGAAAGTCGTAAACGGGATTGAAACGGGAAAGCGGGAATGACGCTGCTCCCGCCGTCATTTGAAAACGAAGTTTCTCAGTCCAACCGCAAGGCTGTGAAGTTTTTCTGCGCCAGCAAAATTAGCTACTAACCATAGATCTCGGCCCATTCTTGCTCGAGCTTGGACAGATAGGAGTCAGGATCTCGATTGAAGCGTCTGCAATCCACATTTTCTGCCAACCGGGAATCCTGCTTCGCTTTACACTGACCATGAGCATGATCATCTCTCCGGACGGAAGCTGCCGCACGCGCGGCAAAAAAGCGCCGCCCCGCCTGTCTGAGCTTCAGACGCGCGGGGCGGCTCCGTGCGGTTCAACCGCTGCGGTCAGCCTTCCCATTCGGCGTAAAACTGTTCGAGGTACGCCAGCATGAACCGGTGCCGCCGCTCGGCGATGGCACGGGCTTCCGCCGTGTTCAGCTTGTCCTTGAGCAGCAGCAGCTTGTCGTAGAAATGCCCGACAGCCGAAGGCCCGGATTCCGGCGGGCGCCGGTCCGCGGCCTCCGGAGCCGCGCGGCTGCCGTCCGCCGGCGCGAATATCGGCCGGCCGGCCCGGCCTCCGTACGCGAACGTCCGGGCGATGCCGATCGCTCCGATCGCATCGAGCCGGTCGGCATCCTGCACGACGCGCCCTTCCGGCGTCCGCATCGGGGGGCCGCTGCCTCCGCGGAAGGACATCGTGCGGATAATCTCCATCACATGGCCGGCGTCTTCGCCCGAAATCGGCTGACGCTTCAGCCAGCTCTCCAGCTCTGTCAGTGCCAGCTCCTCGTCGGGTACGAGCTTGCGGTCGGCGATGTCGTGGAGCAGGGCGGCCAGCTCGCACACGAACGGATCGGCGCCTTCTCCCGGCGCCAGCCGAAGCGCCATCCGGCGCACGCGGTCGGCATGGTGCCAATCGTGGCCGCTTGCTTCGCCGCCCAGTCTCTCCCGCGCGAGCCATTCCGCGGCTTTGACGGCGGCCGCCCGAGCGCCTTCCCGATCCTCACGTCCGCGATTCGTCATGATTTGCTGTCGGCGGCGATGCTGTCTTTGAAGTATTCTTCCAGCGTCAGGCCGGCTTTCTGTATTTCCCGGGCAATGTCGACACCGACATACCGGAGATGCCAAGGCTCGTAATTGTAACCCGTAACGGATTCCTTGCCTTTCGGATAACGGATAATAAAGCCGTGCTCATGCGCATGCTCCGCCAGCCACTTGCCTTCCGCAGTGGACGCGAACTTCTCCTCCAGACTGAATCCGGCGCTTTTGCTCGACACATCCATCGCCAGCCCCGTCTGATGCTCGCTGTGCCCCGGCTCCGCGCTGTATTGGCGGGCCAGCTTCTCGCCTTGCGTTTTCACATAACCTTCGAACAGCGCTTTTTGCGTCGTCTGGGAGCGATAGCCGGATACGGCGACGAGCTCGATGCCGTCTTCCTTGGCGGCGGCGAACAGCTTTTCAAGCGCTTCGGCCGCTTCCTTCCGCATGTATCGCCGTTCGTTTTTGCCCGTGAAGGAGAAAGGAACCTGGGGCTCCGTCAAATCCGGCGGCACATACCCTTCGGGCAGGCGGCGCTGCTTGTTGACGACGACAAGCAGATCGGTCTCGTTGGAGACCGTTACCGTTTTCGCTTGAGGCTTGGCGGCCGAAGCCGAGGCGGCCGGCGTCGGCGAGGTTTTGCCCGCCGATGGCGATGGCGTCGCGGTTTCACCGTCGATCGTGACGGTTGTCGTCAGCTCCTTGCCGCCGATCTTCGTCCGGATGACGGCGGTTGCGCCGGGCTGCGCTTTGGCGGATACGCGGATAACGCCCTTCGTATCGACGGTCAGCAGCTCCGGGCGGTCCGATACGAACTCGACGCCCGACAGATCCGATACGCCCTGCACCTCCAACGCCTGTTCGGCCCCGGGCGCCAGCTTTAATGTCTCCGGAACCTTCGGCGTAACCGTCTGGCCGCCGGAAGCCGCGGTCGCCTGCGGGCTTGCGCCGGCCGGTTCCGTGCCGGAGCCGCTTCCGCACGCGGCGGCGGTCAGCATCGCGGCGACCGCGATTGCGGCGGCGGCTGTCCGTATCTTCTTGCCGGTTCGCGGCTGGGAATGTCGGTTCATGATGCCATCTCCACTCTTTCTCTGCAGTCAATCGCAAGCCTCATTATATCAAACTAGACGACTTTACGCCCCGTTTGGTTTTAGGATACGATAGGAAAAAAACGAAGGGATGCGGCAGAGATGTCTTCATATCGAATCGTCGCCGTCAACGTAGGCAAGCCGGCCGAGCTTCGGCATCAGGGGAAGCCGGTGCCTTCGGGCATATGCAAATCGCCTGTCGCCCAACCCGTATATTTGTCGTGTGCCGGGTTCGAGGGGGACGGTCAGGCGGATCTGGTCAACCACGGCGGACCCGACAAAGCGTTGTGCGTATACATATGGGATCATTATCCGCATTGGGAGCGGGTGCTCGGGCGTTGTCTGGAGCCGGGGGCGTTCGGCGAGAACTTGACCGTATCGGGATTCCGGGAGAGCGACGTGCGCATCGGCGACACGTTCCGGCTGGGGGACGCGCTGGTGCAGATCAGCCAGCCCCGCCAGCCTTGCTTCAAGCTTGCAGCGAGGTATCAGCGGGAATCGATGCCGGCGGAGGTTGCGCAGACGGGGTATACCGGATTTTATTTGCGCGTGCTGGAAGAAGGGGTCGTCGATCCGGCCGGCGCCGTTCTAGAGCCCGTCGGGACCGATCCGCAGGGGATGACGGTAGCCGAGGCCCATGCGATCATGTATTTCCGCAAAACCGACAAGGACGCGATCCGCAAGCTGCTTGCCGTCGATGCGCTGGCGCAAAGCTGGCGGCAGACGCTCGAAAGGCGGCTCGCCCGGTTGGAAGCTGAGCCGCCCCAGGGCTGAACAGCAGCCGAAGCGATGGCGGAATTGACGGATCGGCCGGCCCGGAGGAAACGGTCGCGAGAGCCGATCGCGGTCTATGCGAGGGGAACTTCGCACGGGCGCGGCACGGTTCGAGTCGGCCAAGCAAGAAGAGCCGGTCCGCTGTATCGAGCGGGCCCGGCCCTGTTTCATCGCATTGTAAACGGCTTATTTGCCGGCGGTTGGCGCACCGGCCTCCAGCAGGATGCTCTTCACGCGCTCAAGCGTCTCGTGCAAATCGCGGTTCTCAATGGTGAATTCGCATTCCTTGCGGTAAAGGACTTCCTCGGTGTAGCGCCGGAGATAGCTCTCGACCACCTCGAACGGCAGCCCCTTCGCTTCCAGCCGCGCTTGCAAGGTCGGCTTGTCCACATAGAGGAACAGGCGAACGGCCCGGTCCCCGTATTCGAACTTCACCTTGTTCGCGCCGTAACGGTTGAGGAGCATATAGACGTGCCGGCCGGTTGCGAGCGCGTCTTCGACATCCTTGCGCTTGATTCCGTACAAGTGGTCGCCGATCTCCGCCACCTGCAGAAATTCGCCGTTCCGGTCCGCTTCGATAAAAGCCGCCCGGTCCACGTGGTGATATTCCCGCCCTTGCTCGTCCGTCGGCCGCATCGGCCGCGTCGTATAGGAGACGATGTGGAGAAGTCCAAGCTCCCGGCCCAATCTGTGCGCAATCGTCTTGCGTCCGGAGCCGCTGGCGCCCGTAAAGACAAACACCTTGTTCATCGTCTTCGACCTCCTTGGCGTGGAAGCGTCTTCTATACTTCCATTATAGTACAATCGGGCGGAAAATCATAGAAAAAAAGGACGCGGGCCGCCGCCTGCGGCGCGTACGCTGCGGGCGTAAAGCAAAAGCCGCCTGATCCGGGGAACGGACGGCTCTGCGCATTATACAAACTTCCGCTGATGCTTCTTGCCGTCGTAGGTGAACAGCACCTTCTTATCCTCGATGACCGTTTCCAGGTGAATCGTTCTGCCCCACAACTGATACACGTAGGGCATGGTGCGCTCCAAATATTTCAGATCCAGCTCGATGCCCTCGTATTGATGCCGGATAAACAGCTCGCCGTTCTTCAGGTAGTCTCCGTCGATGACCAGCAAATACGGGAATCCGCCGTTGACGCGGGAATAGACGAGCTGATCGCGGATGTTTTCCCAGGATTTGTCGGTAATTTTCCATTCCGCCCCCTTTTTCTCGAACACGTACAGGTCCAGGTCCTCCACCAGTTGTTTGTGCAGGTAGTTGCGCAGGAATGACTGGTCGGACTCCATCTCGCGCACCTCGAATATTTTTTCCCGGCCTTTGCCGGGTTTGCGGCCGTAGCGCTCGATCTCTTCCTGCGTCGGGTTGTCCCAGCGCTTTTCGATGTCCTCGAATATTTTGATGCCCAAGTAATACGGGTTAAGATGATGGCGGGAGGGCACGACGACGGACGCGTTCAGCTTGGCGTATTCGATCGCCTCGTCTTCGGTCAAGTCCAGCTCGCGGATGATGCGCTGGTGCCAATAGGACGCCCAGCCCTCGTTCATGATTTTCGTCTCGAGCTGCGGCCAGAAATACAGCATCTCGTCGCGCAGCATCGTCAGGATGTCGCGCTGCCAATCCTCCAACACCGTCGAGTGCTGTTCGAGGAACAGCAGCAGGTCCTTCTCCGGCCGCGGCGGAATACGCGGCGACTGGGCCGGTCTGGTCTCCTTCTCCCCGGGCGAGCTGCCGATCTCCCACAAGTCCTCGTAGCCGGTTTTGGGCTTGGAGGACGTGGGAGCCGGCGGTTCCGCCAGGCTGGTGCGCTTCGTCTTGTGATCGTAGACGTACGGCCCGATCAGCGTAGGATCGATATGCTCCTGAATCGCAAGCACCGCGTCGATGAACTGCTCCACCTTCAGCGTTCCGTGCTCCATCTCGTAGCGCCGGACGCGGTCGGCCGTGGCGGACATGCTCTCGATCATGTTGCGGTTCGTGCGGGAGAAGCGCGCATTGTTCTTGAAAAAGTCGCAATGCGCCAGCACGTGGGCGACGATCAGCTTGTTCTGGATCAGCGAGTTGCCTTCGAGCAGGAAGGCGTAGCAGGGGTTGGAGTTGATGACAAGCTCATATATTTTGGACAAGCCGAAATCGTATTGCATTTTCATTTTGTGGAACGTCTTTCCGAACGACCAATGCGAAAAGCGGGTCGGCATCCCGTAAGCGCCGAACGTGTAGATGATGTCCGCCGGGCAAATTTCGTATCGCATCGGGTAAAAATCGAGGCCGAAGCCGACGGCGATCTCGGTGATTTCGTCGATCGCGCGCTCCAGCGCCTTGATATCGTCGCTGTTCATCGGACGGTAGCGCCTCCTCGCGTGCGTGCAATATGCTCGTATCTATGCGTATGTGCGCGCGCGGGATTTTATGAGGGCGATAGCCGTGTTTCCGAGCGGCCGGGCGGTGGCTCTGCGGCGGGGATGATGCTATAATGATGGCAAATTTACCGAGGTGAGACCGATGGCGAAGAAAAAACCGACGCCGCGCCCCGCGGCCGATCTTGCCGCCGACAGACCGGCGACCCTGAAGGACTTGCTGTCCCCGGACATCGTCAGCAAGCTGCGCGAGCAGGCCGACGAGCTGAAGCAAGAAGAGGCCAAGCGTCAGGAAGCCGCCCGCAAGCAGGCGGAAGAAGCGCGCAAGGACGAGCAGAAGCGCCTGGAGCAAGACTTCGCCTACTTGCTTGAGAACAGCGATCCGGACTGGCGCAAATACAAGTGAGCGACCGGTTCCGCGCGCCCGGCTGGCGGCAGGCGCCGGCCGCAAGGAGGCTCCGGACGGAGCCGGGCGTCCACCGGTGCGATTGGCCGCGAGCTTTGGTCCGGCTGGCTGTCCGCAGCGGCTGCTCCGGGTTCGTTCCGCCGCCGCCGGGACGGGTTTGGGTGCCGGAACCTTGCCGCGATCCCGATCCGGGGGTCAAATGTGACAAAATCGTGTCGGAAAGAGAAGGAAAAAACAGAAGTATTGTCGAATCCTTATCCTGAAAATATATAAATAGAGGTTGGAGGGTTTGTCGAACATGGCATATTGCACGCAATGCGGCCAAGCTTTGACCGAAGGAGCGGCGCACGACTGTCCGAACGGCCAAGTCGCGGCGGCCGCTGCCCTTCCGCAGAAGGCAGGCGGGGTATCGGTCGATCCCGCGAGACTTGTGAAGCTGCTGAAGGAGCCTTATTCCGCGCTCAACGGTTCGCCGGAACGCGACTTGTGGCACGGGGTTATCGGCTTGGCCGCATCCGCGATCGGATTTTTCCTGTGGGCGTGGGCGATACAGAGCAAGGTGATGAACGCGATCGCCGAAGCGATGGGCGGTCTGCTTTTTTTCGGGAGAGTCGGCGATCTGCTCGAAGATTCCTTAAACATCGCGCCCCGGTTGTTTGTGCTGGGACTGCTGTCGGTCGTCATCCTTCTCGGCGTGCTGACGGCGCTCGGCAACTGGAAGGGCAGGCGCAAGCGCGCACCGGCCGAGGTTCTGTCCGCGCTCGGCTCGTTGCAGTTGATCGGCGGCGCGGGATTTCTGGCGGGAGCGGTATTCGCCCTGATCAACGTCCCGTTGTCGCTGCTGATCGTCGGCGTCTCGCTGCTGGTTTCGCTGCTGATGACCGTGTCCGCCGCCAAGCAGTGGTTCGAGATTCCGGCCGGCAGCCAATTTTTCTACGAAGCCGTAAGCGTAGGCTCCTATCTGATCCTGGTATTCCTTGCGGCCAAAATGGTGCTGTAGGAGGGTACGGCGGCGGCCGCGGGCCGGATGGCTCCGGCTCCCGCTCCCGCATCGGGAGAAATCGAATAAGGGACAAGGAACCGTGGAACCGATATGCGCCGCCGGCGCAAGCGGCTCAACGGGAAGCGGGTCTGCCCGGAATGCGGGCAGGCTTGTTTTTTTTGCCGGAAAGGCCGTTTCCTTGAGAACCGTTCCCGCCAACGGGTATGATAGAGAAGGGAGGGTGTACGTTATGGATACGATTACGCATACGTTGTTCGGACTCGCTCTGAACGGAGCGGCCGACAGACGCAAGCTGGCCCGGTCCGAGAAACGCGCGGTGCTGTTTACGGCGGTTGTCGGCAGCCAAATTCCCGACATCGATGTCGTCTCGCAGTTGTGGGACACGCAGGGGATGTACCAGATGTGGCATCGCGGGATCACCCATTCCGTCTTCATGATTCCGGTCTGGGCGCTGCTGATCTGGCTGGCGTGCCGGCTTTTCTGGAAGGTCAAGGACCCGAAGCTGTTGGGCCTGGGGGCGCTTGCCGTGTTCATACACGATACGAGCGACGTGCTGAATGCCTGGGGAACCGGGTATCTGGAGCCGTTCTCGGACGCAAGGCTTACGCTGGGCGTGATCCCGATCGTGGACCTGGTGTTCTGGGCGGTCATTCTGACCGGTTATCTGCTTGTGCGCTTCGGCCGGAAAGCGTCGCATCGGGTGTTCCGTGGCGTCTGGGCGGCCATGGCGCTGCATGTCGCCATCCAATGCGCTTTCGGTTACGGAGTGTACCAATCCGTAAAAGGCGAATACGACCAAGTGGCGCTGGCGGCGGATTTTGTCCCCTGGACGTTCCAGGCGTTCGGCAAAAAAGAGGGAACCGTCGATATTCTGGAAGCGAAGCCGTTCCGCGAACCGGCCGTGACCGAGACGTTGGTATCGCAGGAACAGGCCGATCTGGAGCCGCTGTTCGCCCGCAATCCGGCCGCCCGGACGCTGATGGAATGGTCGCCGTTCGTCGTGATTATCGACGACGGTCAGCGGCTTGGCGTATACGATCCCCGGTTTTACCGCAACGGCGAATCCTTTTTGTTCGAATATCTCGAGAAGAAATAATGGAGGCGACGCATCATGAAATTGTTGTCGATCGAACCGACGCCCAGCCCGAATACGATGAAGCTGAATTTGGACGAATCGCTGCCTCCGGGCGTGCGGCATATCTATAAGCCCGAGGAAGCGGCGCGCGCGCCGGAATGGGCGCGGCGGCTGCTGGCGATCGACGGGGTGAAAAGCGTCTTCCACGCCGCCGACTTCATCGCCGTCGACCGTATGCCCAATGCCGATTGGCAGCGCGTGCTGGCGGAGATCGGCGCCGTGCTGGGCGGCGAAGCGGCGAATTGGGCGGTCGGGGAAGCGGGCGGCGATGCGGACGGCTTCGGCGAGTCGCAGGTGCTCGTGCAGATGTACCGCGGCATCCCGATTCAGATCCGCGTGCGCACCGGACGCAGCGAGATGCGGGCCGGCTTGCCCGAGCGGTTCGCCAAAGCGGTGAGCGACGCGGCGGGCGCGACGATGATCCGCGAGCGCGTGCTTCACGAGCTCGGCGTCCGGTACGGCGAGCCGGCCGAGATCGCCGCCGAAGTCGCGCAGGAGATCGACGCGGCTTATCCGGACGAGCGGCTGAAGGAGCTGGTCGAGCACGCCCGCGCGATGGGAACGGGCGAGCAAGCCGCTCCCCCGCCGGACCGGACGCCGCTGACGCCGGAGCAGGTGGCGGAACGGCTGGACTCGCCGGACTGGCAGGTTCGCTACGCCGCGCTGGAGCGGCTGCAGCCCGAGCCGGCCGCTCTGCCGGTCATCGCCCGGGCGCTGCGCGACGAGAAGGCTTCGTTGCGCCGGCTCGCGGTCGTCTACCTCGGCGATCTGCGCACGCCGGAGGCGATGCAGCTTCTGATCGAAGCGCTTCGGGACCCTTCGCCGGCCGTGCGCCGGACAGCCGGGGATACGCTGTCCGACATCGGCGATCCGATCGCGATCGGCCCGATGATCCGGGCGCTCTCCGATCCGAACAAGCTGGTGCGTTGGCGCGCCGCCCGGTTTTTGTACGAGGCGGGAGACGAATCGGCCGTGGAGGCGCTGCGGACCGCCGCCGAGGATACCGAATTCGAGGTGGCGCTGCAGGCGAAGATGGCGCTGGAGCGGATCGAGCGAGGCGAAGCGGCCGCCGGTTCCGTCTGGCAGCAGATGACGAAGCGCGGCGAAGCGGGGCGCGACTGAGCCGCTTGTCCGCCGCTCCATGCCGATAGCGGGAACGTGGCCGTCCCAATAGTCCGTTTTTGGGTTCAAAAATGAACCTCCAACCCCACTTTTGCAGTGGTTTTGGAGGTTCATTTGTTTTTATATCGGGGCTGGCTTTTTGGGGTTCACCCTTTTGGACGGCCCCTTATTCCGGGAGGAGAAGAGCCGGGGGAAGACGGTGCTGATGTCCTCCCGCATCTTCTCGGAGCTGGAGAAAACATGCGGCCGCGCGGCGATGATCAAGGACGGCCGAATCATCATGGAAGAGTCCATCGAGGCGATCCGGGCCAGACAAAAGCAGAAGCTGCTGGCAACGGCGGACGGTCCGGAAGCGTTGAAGGCGCTGGCCGAATCCCCGTACGCGACGGGGGCAGCGTGACGGATTTTTTGTCCGTTCAGTATTACAGCCTGATATTCCTGGTGCTGTCGGCGCTGTCGCAAAAATCTGATGCTCTGACCGGGCCGCCAAAAATTCGAGCCCGCAGGACAAGGGCACAGACCTCCCGCATCGCCGTGAATACGATAGTCTGGAGGTTGCGGGAGGGAGGGTTCCAATTGCATTTATTGATTATTGCGCCGGAGCAGATCCCGGTTCCTCCCGTCGTCGGAGGTTCGGTGGAACACAGTCTGTTTCAGATTGCGCGGCATATGCCGGCCGGCCACAAGGTGACGATCGTCAGCCGACATAAGACAGGTTGGCCCCGCAAGAGCGTCTACGGGCGCGTCACCATCCTGCGGGTGAACGGGGGCCGGCCGATGGTTTATTTGTCCCGGGCGTTGGCCCGGGCGAAGGGCGGGCGGTACGATCTCGTGCAGATCGACAATCGCCCCCGCTTCGTGACCCGAGTGCGCCAGGCGTTCCCCGGCATCCGGGTGGCGGTATTCCTTCATTCCACGACGTTCGTATCGTCCCCGATGACGACGCGGGCGAGATGCGCCGCCGATCTGGCCGCGGCGGATCTCATCGTCGCCAACAGCCGTTCGCTGCTCGACTGGCTTCGCAACCGGTATCCCGCAATCCGCCGCAAGCTGCGTTATGTGCACCTCGGCGCCGATCTGCGGCAGTTTCGCCCGCCCGGCGCCGGCGAGCGGGCGGCGGCGCGACGCGCGTACGGATCAAGCGGCGGATTCACGGTGCTGTTCGCCGGCAGGCTGATCCGGAAAAAGGGCATTCCCGTCCTGATGCGCGCCCTTCGGATCGTTCGCCGCTCGGTGCCGGCGGCGAAGCTCCTGATCGCCGGAGGAACGGGCAAGCCGGGTTATATCTCGGAGCTGAAGCGGCTGGCGAGGTCGCTCGGCGTTCCCGCCCGCTTCCAAGGCTACGTCTCGCGCCGGAACATGCACCGGTTCTACTGGGCGGGCGACTGCTTCGTCTGCCCGTCGCAGGGGCATGAGGCGTTCGGCCTCGTCAACGTCGAAGCGATGGCGTCGGGCACACCCCTGGTCGCTTCCCGCATCGGGGGCATTCCCGAGATTGTGCGCCACGGCGTTAACGGTCTGCTCGTGCGCGAATACCGGAACCCGGCCGCCTTCGCCGCCCAGTTGCTGCGCATCGCGCGCGATCCGGCGGGAGCGATGCGAATGGCCAGGCAGGCGCGCCGGGATGCGATCCGCCGGTTCGGCTGGAACGGCACGGCGGCAAAGCTGATCAAATTGTACGGCGGCGGGTCCGCCGGGAGGAGTGGGAGTGTATGATCAAGCGCGCAAGGGCGTTGATCGCCCATCGGAAAATCCGGCCGCGATATATCGGCAGCAAGTGGGTGAAGACAAAGGCGCTTTTGCGCAGCGCCGACTTGCGCCGGTATGTTCCGGAGACGGCGGTTCTGAGCCGTACCTCGTTAAGAAGCTTGCTGGACCGTTACGGCATGGCGTATGTCAAGCCGGACTTCGGCACAGGGGGCCGAGGCGTTATGAGAACGGAGAAGCTGCGGATCGGCGCGCGAACGGCTTACCGCTACCAGATCCTCTCCAGGTCGGCGTCGTTCGGTTCGTTCGACGGGCTGTACGCCTCGGTGCTCCGTTCCCGCGTCAAAAGGAAGTATCTGGCGCAGCAGGGGATTCGTATGCTGAAGTACCGGAATCGGCCGTTCGACCTGCGCGTCATGGTGCAGCATAATCCGGAGGGCCATTGGGAGACGACCGGCATCATCGGGCGGGTCGCCCACCCGAGCCGGATCGTCACGAATTTCCACGATCGGGGAACGCCCACGCCGGTGGGCGCGCTCCTCTCGCCGCATCTGCCGGATCGGACGGCAAGGGAGCGCCAAATCGCCCGTCTGCGAACGCTCGGACTGAATATCGCCCGGCAGATGGGGAAGGTGTTCCCCGGCGTGAGGGAGGTCGGCGTCGACGTCGCTCTGGACCGCAAGCTGCATCCGTGGGTGCTGGAAGTGAATACGCGTCCCGATCCGTATATTTTTAACCGGTTGAAGGATAAACGCATGTTCAGGCGGATTATCGCCTGCGCCAAGGCGAACGGCCGGCTGTAACCGGTCCTTCCAGCCCCCCCATGCAAAAATAGACCCTGCGCTCCTGAAGGAGCCGCAGGGTCCAACCGCCGGGAGGCGGCAAACATTCGGGGAGCCGGCTTGTTGCTTTAGCCCCGGTTCTGCGTGCCGAACAGCGCCGCAAGGCCGGCGAACGGCGACGAGGCCGCCGGATCATCTTCCTCCGACGAATCGTCCGCCGAAGAGTACACGACTTTCGTGGCGTAGACGAGGTCTTCGTCCGGCTCGTTCCGTTCGAACTCCAGCTCGCCGATGCGGGACAACGCAAGCCGGGCCGTGTTGATGGCGTCGTCCAATGCCCGGTGCGCACGCCCTTCGGCGGTCAAGCCCGCCCATTCCAGCGCACGGGCCAAGCCCGCCTTCTTGTTGCCGGGAAGTCCCATCATGCGCGAGATCGGCTTCTGCAGGTCGTTATGGTTGCGAATCCAGTCGTACGGAATATTTTCCTTGCGGCATTGGGTCAGCAGCATCCACTTGTCGTCCGGGCCCCAGGCGGCGAGGTATTCGGCGGCCGGGTCGGCGGAGAGCCAGCGGCGGAACGCTTCGAGCGAGTCCCGCAGCGAAGGCGCCTTCGCCAGCTCGTCCAGCGTGATGCCCGTCAGTTGCCTCACGTCGGAGGACACCGTCATCTTCTGTACGGGGCGAACAAGCGTCTGGAACGTATCGCCAAGCGTCCATCCGTTTTCGCCTTTCACAACCTTGACGGCGCCGATCTCCATAATATCGGAAGGTTGTCTGCGATGCTGCGACATCGCGAATTCCAAATCGTATACGACGATGACAGACATAGGGGCTCCCCTTTCCGTTTTCCGTAAAGCTTGTCCATATGAGTATCCTACCAAAACCGGGTCCTCAGCGAAAGTCCCAGGTCCCGGAGCTTCCGGGCGGTCGGCGTTGCGCCGGCGGCCGGTTGGACTTCGGTTCGGATTTTTCTTACAATGGATACGAACATGGACAAACCTGAAGGAATACGGGGGATAGCCGATGGCAGCGGAATTGAACATATGGGAAGCGTCAATGAAGCGGGAACCCGGCGAAGGCTACGTCGGGCGCGTGATTTTCGAAGTGAAGGGCCACGCGAAGCCGTATGAAATGACGCTGTACAGCGAGGATGGCCGGGATTGGGAGTATAATCTCCTGTTCGCCCGGGAGCCGGGCAAGGAGTCCGACATCGCTTGGGTGGAAGAGGAAATCGAGCGCAACGACGATTGGTTCGACGCCCTGGTCGACGCGGCCTGCGAGAAACTGGAGGAGTAGCCCGACGCGATCCGAAAGCGGCGATCCGCCCGCGAAGAGGAATAAACCCGCCGTACCTCTCTTTAACGTCTGTCGAAATATGGTATACTTAATGCCAAGTATCGCCATGACGCGACAAAGGAGACGAGAGGATGCAGACGGTTATTTTGCAGCGGGTAACGATCGTGGACATGAACAACGAGATTTTGACCGAAACATGGTTTGAGCATGGCACGGTTCCTTCGACATCGCTGGCGATCGGCTGGTCGGTCGCCACGTATCCGGTCGGATTGCGCGAATTCAGCGTGGTTTACGACAAGAGGGAGAACCGCACGGTGCGCTACAAGGTGGTCGACATCGAAATCGACTTGACCCAGGAAGCCCGCGTGTTCAGGGCGTATCTCGAACCGCAGACGCTGATTATCGGCCAGCATGACATCGGGATGACGGCGTAAACGCGAAGGCCGGCACGCTCTCCCGACAGGGCCGCAAGCCGGCGGCGGGGAAGCTCCTGGTTCCGGTCGGCTTCGGGCCGCATGCGAAAAACCCGCCCCGTTCGCGCGAAGGAGGCGGGTTTATTTTTTTGCCGGCCGTATCACGACGTTTTTTTGCCGAAAAACGTTTTGAGCGCCTTGTAGACTTCGCCTTTCTCCCGGATCATGCACGGCTGGAACCTCTCGTGCTTGACGTGCCGGTAAGCCGACATCAGCGTGCTGGAGCGGTTATATTGGTTTACCTCGCCGTAACCGAACATGTTGCAGCGGGCGAGCAGTTGCTCGATCAGCTTGACGCAGCGGTCGTTGTCGCTTGTCAGATTGTCACCGTCGGAGAAATGGAACGGATAAATGTTGTAATGGCGCGGAGGATAACGTTTGTCGATCAGGTCGATCGCCAGCTGATAGGCGGACGAACAGATGGTGCCCCCGCTCTCGCCTTTCGTGAAAAACTCCTCCTCCGTCACCTCTTTGGCCTCGGTATGATGGGCGATAAACACGATCTCGACCCGCTCGTATTTCGTGCGCAAAAACCGGGTCATCCAGAAGAAAAAGCTGCGCGCCACGTATTTCTCGAATTGGCCCATGGAGCCGCTTGTGTCCATCATGGCGAGAATAAGCGCGTTCGATTGCGGCCGTACGACTTCCTCCCATGTCTTGAAGCGCAGGTCGTCCGGCGTAATGTGGTGGATGCCGGGCTGTCCTTGGCGGGAGTTGCGCCGCAGGTTTTCGAGTATCGTTCTTTTTTTGTCGATGTTGGCCAAGATGCCTTTTTTGCGGATGTCGCGGAATTCGATTTCTTCGACGATCATCTGATCCTTTTCCTTCTGCTCCAGATGGGGCAGCTCCAGCTCCTCGAACAGCATCGCCTCCAGCTCCTCGAGGCTGATCTCCGCTTCGTAGTAGTCTTCTCCCGCCTGATCGCCGGCCCCTTCGCCTTTGCCGGGCGCGCCGGATTCCGGATCGACGCCGAGCACGTCTCCCACCTTGCTGTCGCCGTCGCCCTGCCCCACATGCTTCGATTTGTTGTAGTTGTAGCGGAACCGGTATTCGTCCAGGCTTCGGATCGGGACTTTAATGATCTGGCGGCCGCTCGACATAATGATGTTCTCTTCGGTGACGAGATCGGGCAAATTTTGCTTCATGGTTTCCCGCACCTTCTCCTGATGCCGGGTCTGGTCCTGGTACCCTTTGCGGTGCAGCGACCAATCTTCGCGGGACACGATATATAACGGTTCGGACACCGGCAACGCCTCCTCCGTTGATTGCTTGCGCAAGGGCTTGTTATATCAATATATTCTCGTCGGCCGGGGGTATGTGCGCGTTGCGCGGGTTGCCGGAAAATAAGCTGCCCGGGAATAGGATGGAACAGGCTGCCGACGGGGCTGCCCCCAAGCTGATATGCTCCCCTTAAGGTAGACAGGTGAAATAATAAAACCTGCTGCTGTAAAGGGAGTTTTTTTCATGCCTAATAAACAATATAGTGCGTCGGAGAAATTCGCCATCCTACAGGAAATCGAAAGTGGCCAGATCGGCGTTAAGGCTGCAGCTAAAAAATACGGTATTCCCAAAACCACCTTGGTG
>NZ_VCQZ01000011.1 GCF_005938195.1 Paenibacillus thermoaerophilus | reverse complement strand
CCTTCTGGGGAACCCTGAAATGTGAGAGGTATTATTTGCATACATACAGTACCTTTGAGGAACTCAAAAAAGACATAGATGACTACATCCGTTTTTACAATAACGAGCGATTACAGGCAAAACTAAACGGCCTCAGTCCCATGGAATTCAGGACCAAGGCCGCTTAACCGATTTTTATTTTTTTGTACTGTCTACTTGACGGGGGTCAGTTCAAGCCGGAGGACCGGAGGGGCGGCCCTTTGCTTCGCGGAGGAAATCATCTTTAATCTGTCAGGCTTATTGTTAAGATTATGGGGTATCAGGAAGGAGACGAAGGGGATATAATCCGTTCTGAAAGCGATTTCGAGGAAAGGGCTCGAACCGGGAACGCAAGCCCGGGACGATGGAGCTTATGAGGCTGTCCCGCCAGCCCCAAACGGAGACGTCTGTCCAGCCAGTGCAAATCACCGAATCCGGATGGACGCGGCTGACCGACCAGCATGTGTACGATGAGGCCTCGACGCAAGCGCACATCCCTATCTGTAGGGGCGGAATAATCGGATCGTGTATGGACTGGCGACAAACATTTTGTGGAAGAGGCGATGGAGCTGCCGTCGTCCGCCACCGGGCCGATCTCCGCCCCCGGACGGCAGCTGGAGCATCTGGAATTTTTGATTCATCACTCCCAAGCAGAAGCGCGAAGGCCGTCTGCCGGCATGTCAGGGGGACGGTCTTTCGCGCAAATTGTTATTTTCCTGCAAGCGTTTTCGCATTATAATGAAGAAACCGCTACATCGGGAGGGAGATTCAGATGAACAAAGTGTTGTTGGTCGACGATGAAGTGTTCGTCCGCAAAGGCTTGCGCAATCTGATCGACTGGCCGTCGCTCGGTTACGAGGTAGCTGCGGAAGCGGACAACGGGGAGGAAGCGTTGGCAGCCATCGAATCGGAGAAACCCGATCTGGTCGTCACGGACATCCGCATGCCGGTGCTGGACGGCCTTGACCTCATCCGGACGGTGACGGAGCGGCAGAAGTCCACCCCCACGTTTATCATCGTAAGCGGTTACCATGAATTCAAATATGCCCAGCAGGCGCTCCGCTACGGCGTTCACGATTATATCCTAAAGCCTATCGACGAAAACGAGCTGACCGCAACGCTCAAAAAGTTGTGCGGCCGTCTCCGGCTGAGAAAATGGACCCGGTCCGGCAAGGCCGGGGAAGGATCCGTCCCGGTGCTGGATCTGCTCGCGCAGGAGGACATCGCCCCCGAGGACGAGCCGGAATTCGCCGCCGCCCTCGGCATGGAGCAGTCGTACCGGTTCGTCTATATTCTCGCGGAATATGCGGACGCTTCCGCCGGTGATGTCTTGACGGCGCTCGGCTTGCCTTATCACGAATCGCTGCCGGGCCACTTCGGCGTGCTGGCCGATTCGGCGAAGCTGGCCGGGTTCGGCGGCTCGATCGAAAGCTTTCTCGGCGAGCTTCAATCGAAGCTGCCGGCCCGGCCCGGCTGCTCAGTCGCGCTGTACGCCGGCCGGTGCGTGGAACGCATCGGAAGCGTCAAGGAATCGGCGCTGACCGCACTCGAAGCCTCACAGTACAAATACGCTTATGACGGCGAGCCGTATATTCTGTACGACCATGTGCGCGATAAGCCGCTGAACCACTTGCACGTGGACTCGCAGTTGCATGCGCGGCTGCTGGAGCAGATAGAGGAGAACAACCGGGCGGCTTGCGAGTCGACGATCGGGGAGATGTTCCGGGAATTCCAGACCCGGATCTTGGCGCCGAAAGCGGTCGCCAGTGCTTTGAGCCGATGTGTGATCGGCATCGTCCGCGTCATCCGGGAGATGGGAGGCGACGAATGCCGGTTGCCTTCGTTGCACGCGACGATCGAAGGAATGCAGCCGAACCAGGGCCTGAAGGCGCTGAAGGAGATGTTCAGCCAGTTTGTCATCGAGGCCGCGGAATATGTCGCGCTGCTTCGTCAGGAGCAGGCCAAAAGCGGCATTCACCAGATCAGGAAATATATCGAACAGCATTTTACGGAAAACATCAGCTTGAAAAGCATCTCCGCCAAGTTCTACATGAACCCGGTATATTTGGGACAGCTGTTCAAAAAAACGTACAA
This sequence comes from Paenibacillus thermoaerophilus, assembly GCF_005938195.1. Lineage (GTDB taxonomy): Bacteria > Bacillota > Bacilli > Paenibacillales > Reconciliibacillaceae > Paenibacillus_W > Paenibacillus_W thermoaerophilus. Next base: position 126,440 of record NZ_VCQZ01000011.1, on the reverse strand, counting down.
CATTTACTTCAACGAATTCGTGCTCGACCTGCGCATTCAGGAAGCGAAGAAGCTGCTGCGACAGACCGATCTGCGAATGTACGAGGTGGCGCAAAAGGTCGGTTTCCAAAATGCCGATTATTTCGTCACCCAATTCGAGAAGCTGGAGAAGATGACGCCGACGGAATACCGCAACAAACTGCTCGGAAACAAATGAAACGGTGACGGAGCGAATGAAACGGATCAAATGGCCGGCTTGCCTGAAATTGAACAACATGAAACTGCGCGACAAACTCTTGCTGATGTACTTCATCTCCGTGTTTGCGCCGATCGTGCTGACCAACATCATCTTCTACCAGGTGACGACCAGCCATGTCCGCAACCAGAAGGAACGCGACGCTTCGGTGGCGCTGGAGCAGACGAAGCGCGAGTTCCGTTCGCTGATCGAAGAGGCGGTGGGCATCTCCTACTTGTACTACACCGACTCCGCTCTGAGCGAGAGGTTGGACCACCGCTACGAAAGCACACTCGACTATGTTGAAGCGTATCACACGTATTTGCGGCATGCGTTCACGCGAACCAATCAGGCCGCAATCCGCTGGCTGCAAATTTATGTCGACAATCCGACAATTCATACTTCCGGCAATATTGAACTGCTGACGGATGAGGTCCGCAGCTTGGAATGGTTCCGGGTGTTCTCCCGGGAGAAGGTTCCGTATCCGGTTCTCATCTCCGCGGATGGCACATTCAGCTTGCTCCAGCGATTGGACAACTATACAAACGAATACGAGAAGCTGCTCAAAATCGACCTGAACATGGACATGATCCGGCAGCTTTTCCTCCATTCTCCGTTTGAGGGAGATCTGTATTTGACGGGGCCCGATGGCGTCATCCAATATGCAAGAGCCCCAGATGCAGGCTTGACACGAGGCCGGATGACACTGGCATCGGTTCCTTTGTCCAAGGACACCATGCGGTTTGTCAAGCCGTACGAGGGCGTCAATTACCTGAAAGGTTGGACACTTCACGGTTTCATGGACGAGAGAATCGTGCTGGAAGAGGTGCGCAAATCGTGGCCGTACGTCATCGGGCTGGCGAGCCTCAACTTCCTCGTGCCGAGCCTGATCCTCATTCTGATGGCCCGTTCCATCCATGTACGGCTGATTCGGCTCCTGAAGCACATGAAGAAGGTGAAAAATCAGAACTTCGAGACGATCCCGCCGGCCCAGGAGTCGCGGGACGAGATCGGGCAACTGATCAGCGAGTTCAACCGGATGACGGGACAGATCCGATCGCTGATCCAGGACGTCTATATGGCCGACATCCAGAAGAAGGATCTGGAGTTGAAGCAGCGGTTGGCGCAGCTTCACGCCCTGCAAAGCCAGATCAATCCCCATTTCCTGTTTAACGCCCTGGAGACGATCCGGATGCGCAGCCTGATCAAAAATGAGGTGGAGACGGCCAGGATTATCCAGAATATGGCGAAAATATTTCGAAAGTCAATTTCCTGGGGCAGGGATTGGGTGACGATCCGGGAGGAATTGGAACTGGTCGAGTGTTTCCTCGAAATCCAGAAATACCGGTTCGGCAACAAGTTGAAGTACATTATCGAAGCCGAGGACGAAGCAATAGATACGGTAATTCCGAAGATGACGCTGTTGCCGTTCGTGGAGAACGCAAGCATCCACGGGATCGAATCAATTCCCCACAACGGATTGATCGCTGTCGCAATCCGGCTGTCGGGAGAACGGATGCAGGTCATCATTACCGACAACGGCATCGGCATGACCCCGGACAAGCTCGAAGACATCTTGCTGTATTTGAACGAAGACACGGCGATCAAGGAAAAGATCGGAATGAAAAACGCCTTCACCCGTCTTCGAATGTGTTACGGCGAACAGTTCCAGTTCGAAATTCGCAGCGAACCGGGACAAGGCACGGCGGTCGAGATCGGGCTCCCGATGAAGCCCGCTGTCTAACGGGAAACCCGCATGGGCGCGGCCGGGGCGCGGAAGAGCGGACGGCGTGTCGTCCGCGCTTTTTCTAAGGTTTTCAAAGTACGATCTAAAGTTTGGCGGGTCAAGAAGAAAACGGTTACTGGTTATACTGAAACGTATATCAAAAAGCAACACGATCCGGTCGAAAGGGCAGGAATGCCGATGGTCAAGAAAAAAGCTTTAACTGCCGCAGGATTGGCGGTTATGCTTGCCGCTGCGGGCTGCAGCGTAGGAGACAAGGAAACCGGCATGTCGGCCCCGTCTTCCTTGACTTCTTCAAGTTCCCCGACCCCAAACAAGACATCCGTAACATTTACGTATTTCAGTTTCAGCAGCAACAAGGACATCTACGCCAACGAAACGGTGATCGGCAAGGAATTGGAAGCGCAGACGGGCGTGAACTGGAAGATGGAATTCCTCGTCGGCGACATCAACACGAAAGCCGGGGTCATGATCGCCAGCGGCGACTACCCGGATGTCATCGTCCCCGACGGGCAGATCGACAAAATGATTGACGCGGGTGCGTTTATCCCGCTGGACGACCTGATCGAGAAGCACGGGCCCAACATCAAACGCGTCTACGGCCCGTATATGGACAAATTCCGCCAGGAGGACGGCAATATCTATCATCTCCCGTTCTCGGCCAACCTGGGTTATATCCCGGAGCCAAACATTACCCAAGGCGCATTCTGGATTCAACGGGCTGTTCTGAAGGAATTCGGGTATCCGGTTGTCAAAACATTGGACGAGTATTTTGATCTCATCAGAAAGTACAAGCAGTTGTACCCGAAGGTAGACGGAAAGGACACGATCGGATTCGCCACGCTGACGCACGGCGACCAATTCTTCACCTTGACGAACCCGGCGATGCATCTCGCGGGTTATCCCAACGACGGCGGCGTCATCGTCGATATGAACACGCATGAGGCGAAAGTGTACGCGACAACGGATATCGAGAAGCGCTGGATCCAAAAGCTGAACGAATTGAACAACCAGGGCTTGTTCGATCCGGAGACATTCACGATGAACAAGGACCAATACCTGGCCAAGCTGACTTCCGGGCGAGTTCTTGGCTTTTTCAACTACGCTTGGCAGATCGGGGACGTTAACAACCATCTGCTGAAAGCGGGGATCGACGAAAAACGCTACATGCCGCTGCCGATCGTATACGACAAAGACATCAAGGACCAATACATCGATCCCCCGGCGTTTGTCAACAACCGCGGCATCGGCATATCGGTCAAGGCGAAGGACCCGGTCCGGATCATCCAGTATTTCGATAATCTTTTGAAAGAAGAGAACCAGATTCTCGTGCAGTGGGGCAAAAAAGGAGAGACTTACAGCGTAGACGAGAACGGCCGGTTCTACCGCACCGAAGAACAGATCAAATACGGACAGGACCCCGATCTGATGCGATCCTACGGGTTCTCCTACTTTAACTATTATTGGCCGCGTTACGGCAATTTCTCCGTGCTGCAGGACGGCAACGCCTACGCGGTAGGCAGTCAGCCGGAGGTGGCCGAGAGGTCGTATACGGACGGAGACCGCGAATTTTTGAAGGCGTACAACATCAATGTCTTCAGCCAGCTGTTCTCCCTGCCGGACAACCGGCCGTGGTATCCGGCCTGGAGCATCAACAAGGGGCAAGGCACGCCGGAGCAAATTTACGAACAGAAGTCGAGCGACTTGCAGCGCAAATATTTGCCGAGGCTCATTCTGGCGAAGCCGGAGGAATTCGAATCGATCTGGAAGGAATACACGGCCGAATTCCACAAGCTTGATGTCAAGGGCTACGAGGCGTTTGTCACAAAAGTCGTTAAAGATCGTGTGGCCGGCAAATGGTAAAAATGCCCGCTCTTCGTTGGCAAAGCGCAATGCAATTGACGAGGGAGGTGAATGTTTCACCAAGAAGTTCAAGGCGTGTTACCGGGAATGTCATCCATTTTCAACACAATTGTCATCGAGGGAAGGAGACCGAATATGCCGGACAATCTGTTCTTTAACGCGCATCATTCGCCGATCGGCGCTTTTGCGAGCTTCACGCTCGGATTTCCGGGGGCATCCGGAGGATTGGACCTGGAGCTGGGTAGACCGCCCCGTCAGAACGTCTACATCGGGGTCGAGTCGGAGGAACGGCCGGGGCATTACCGGACGCTGCCGTTTCATGAATCCGCTTCCGAAGACGAGAGCAGGAGATACGACATCGAGAATCCCGATCCCGATCCGAACAAGCCGAGAATCTTGTTCCCGTTCGCCCCGGAGGAAGTGCGGAGGGATTTCCGTTTGTCGTCGGATACGTGGACGGCGGGCGACCTGACGTTTGCGATCTATTCGCAGGTGGTGCCCGTGCCCGACCCGTCGGCGCCGGCGACGTCCGCCGAGGAGCTGAAGCTGGCGATCGTTCCGGCCGTGCTGGCGGAGCTGACGGTCGACAACAGGCGGGGAAAGAGGCCGCGCCGGGCTTTCTTCGGTTATCAGGGGACCGATCCGTACAGCCTGATGCGCCGTCTGGATGATACGGCTCCTGGGCTTCGCGGGATCGCCCAGGGGAGGCTGACGGCGATCGCGACGGACGATCCGGATGTTCGCAGCGCGCAGCATTTCAGCATCGAGAACATTTTGACGGCGGAACTGGAAGAGAACTGGACGTTCGGCCTCGGCCCCGTCGGCGCGCTTGTCATGGACGTTCCGCCCGGGGAGAAGCGGTCGTACCGGTTCGCCGTCTGCTTCCATCGCGGCGGCACGGTGACGGCGGGCATGGACGCCTCCTACTATTACACCCGGTTTTTCCGGCGGATCGAGGAGGTTGCCGCATTCGCCGTCAGCCGGTACGACGAGCTTCTGGGGCGGTCTCTGGAGTCTAACCGGATGATCGACGAGTCGGGGCTGTCGGAGGACCGGCGGTTTATGATGGTGCACGCGATCCGCAGTTATTACGGCTCGACGCAACTGCTCGAGGCGGACGGAGAGCCGGTCTGGGTCGTGAACGAAGGCGAGTACCGGATGATGAACACGTTTGATCTCACGGTGGATCAACTGTTCTATGAGATGCGCATGAATCCGTGGACGGTTCGATGCGAGCTGGAATGGTTCGCGAAGCGTTACAGCTACGAGGACCGCGTCCGGTTTCCCGGCGATTCCGAGGAGCATCCGGGAGGCATCAGCTTTACGCACGATATGGGCGTGGCGAATACGTGGTCGCGGCCGGGATACTCCGCCTACGAGCTGTACGGGCTGGACGGCTGCTTCTCCCATATGACGCACGAGCAATTGGTGAACTGGGTGCTGTGCGCGGCGGTATACGCCGAGCAGTCGGGAGACCGGGAGTGGCTGGAAGCAAGGCTGCCCCTGCTCGAACGCTGCCTCGAGAGCATGATGAACCGCGATCACCCCGATCCGGCGCAGCGCAACGGCGTGATGGGGCTGGACAGCACGCGCACGATGGGCGGCGCGGAGATTACGACCTACGACAGCCTGGACGTGTCGCTCGGACAGGCGCGCAACAACATTTATCTCGCGGGCAAATGCTGGGCCGCTTACGTGGCGATGGAGCGCATCTTCGCGGAGAGCGGCCGGGAGGAAGCGGCGCGGCAGGCGGGCCGCCAAGCCGAGGCGTGCGCCCGGACGATCGCCAGCCACCTGCGGCCGGACGGGTTCATCCCGGCGGTGATCGGCGAAGGCAACGAATCGCGTATCATTCCGGCAATCGAGGGGCTCGTGTTCCCGTACTTTACGGGGAACCGCGAAGCGCTTGACCGGGACGGCCGGTTCGGCGAGTACATCCGGGCGCTTGATACGCATCTGCGGACGGTGCTGGTGCCGGGCGTCTGCTTGTTCCCGGACGGCGGGTGGAAAATATCGTCCACCAGCAACAACTCCTGGCTCAGCAAGATTTATCTGTGCCAATTCATCGCGGAGCGCATCCTCGGTCTGCCGCCCGGCGAAGCCGGAGCCGCGGCCGACGCGGCCCATGTGCGGTGGCTCACGCACGAGCGGCTGTCGATCTGGAGCTGGAGCGACCAGATCATCTCGGGCGAGATCACCGGCAGCAAATATTATCCGCGCGGCGTAACCAGCATCCTGTGGCTGGAGGGCAACAGCCAGCCGTAAGCGGGCGCTGGAAGGCAGCGCCGGGTTAGCGGGAGGCGGCCGGGTGCGTTAGGTTGCGCTTCCGGCCGGGAGGGGCGATTGCCGAGACCGTGCCGGTCCGGCAGTCGTCCGAGCGGAGCGGGCCGTCATCGGCGCATGTGCAGCGCCCCTCGCGGGCGGCAGCGAAGCCGCCGGCCGGGGGAAATGGTGCTGCCGGCGGCTTACGGGCCGTTCGAGTACGCCGCCGGGCCTCGAATCGTGCAGGAATGGGTCCGCTGAAATGTAAATCTACACTTCATTTTCCGGTATCCCGCTACCTTCGCGCTTTGAAATGCCATGATACACTTTAATGACCAGGTTTCATTAGAAAATCGGCGAATACCGGCCAAGGAACTGTATTTTTGCATGATAATTGGGCCAAAACGTCAGGAAAAGGATTTTGGAGTGTAGATTTGCACTTAGCGAGTTGGCTACAGCAGGTTTCGGCAGGGCAGCAGGGTTGCGGCAGGGCTGCAGCAGGGCTATCGCAGAGTCGCGGCGGCTCGCCACAAGCCGATATTCGCCCGGCAACCGGCTGCGCTGAACAAGGAAGGCCGTGCGGAAAATCGCTCCGCACGGCCTTCCGGCTTTATCCCCGCATAAACAACGCTCCGATCGCGAGCGCCCCCACAATTCCCCAGACGGCGCTGACGTGCAAGTATTGCACCAGGATAAAATAACCGGCTCCCAACAAAAACGGCATAAAGCTTATGACCCCGGGAGACGTTTTAAACGCAAACTTCGCGAAATCGTACGCCAGCATGGCCATCATGACAAAAATGACCGGTTGAATGCCGCGCGTCATCCCTTTGATAAACGGGTTGTCCTGGAGCTTGTGCATGACGCCGACGAGGGCAACCATCAAAATTGCGGTCGGCAGCACGACGGCGGACAAGGCGACGGCGGCTCCCGCATACCCGGCGACCTTGTAACCGATATAAGCGGCCAGCTTCGTCGCGATCGGTCCGGGCAGCGCGTTGCCGAACGCAAGCGCGTTGCCGAACTCCTCGGTATTCATCCATCCGAACCGGTCGACGACTTCATGCTCGTAGAGCGGGATGATGGAAGGGCCTCCGCCGTATCCCAGCATCGTTGCCCGTCCAAACGATACGAATAAATTCCACAAATCCGTCCACATCGATAAGTTCTCCTCCCGTTGCGCGAAAGCGGTCTTATAGCTTCAAGCCCATCCGGCTCTTGTATCGCTTGATAAGCAGTTGGCTGTCAACGCTGACGATTCCCGGCATCGCATACAGCTTCTCCACCAGAAATTTCTCCATTTGCTGCATATCCTCGAATAACCCGTGCATGTGCAGTTTGCTCGGGCCGGTCATATGGTACAGGCTGGTCACTTCCGGTTCGCCGGCAAGCCGGTCGGCAACTTGCTGCAAATATTGCGGATCGACTTCGACGTTAAAAAAGGCGGACACCGACATCCCGATCCGGGAAGGATTGATGACGGCGGTGAACCGTTCGATGACGCCCTCGTCCATCAGTGACTGGATGCGCGCCTGGACGGCGACGCGGGAGAGGCCGATCTGGTGGCCCAGCTCGGTATACGAAATCCGGGCGTTATCGTGCAGGGCGGCGATAATACGGCGGTCGATCTCGTCGAGACGGACGGGGGGACGCGTAGCGGACCCATCGGGCGTGTTCATGGGAAAGACCTCCTCTCGTCGACAATCTGCAATTAATATGGGTATTATACATTCGTTACGTATGGAATGTACATAAAATCTGTTTCGAATCGAAATGAACAATAGGGGGAAAAAGATGCGGCGCCTCCGATCGACATGTACATACAAATATGCCCGTGCTATAATACGTTCAGAATGGAGGCGAAAGCCTCCCCAACAGAATCGCGAGGGTAAGCCGATGCCGACTGACAAGCCGTTGCCGAAATATTTGCAGCTCAAAAACGAAATCATGTCCTGGATCAAGTCGGGCAAGCTGAGCCCGGGCGACCGGATGCCGACGGAAAACGAGATCGCGGAACGGTTCGGCATAAGCCGCCAAACCGTCCGGCAGACGTTCGGCGTGCTGGAGCAGGAAGGGCTGCTGCAGCGGATGCAGGGAAAAGGTACGTACGTCTCAAGCCCGCCGGCCCGGCGGCGGGAATGGACGAACGCCGAGAAGACGATCGGCGTGGTGACCACGTATATATCGGATTATATTTTTCCGCATATTGTGCGGGGAGCGGAAGCCGCGATGCGCAGCCGCGGATACCGGATGCTTCTGGCCAGCACGGACAACGACAAGGACAAGGAACGGGAGACGCTGGAAGCGATGCTCAGGCAGCCGATCGCCGGACTGATCATCGAACCGACCCGCAGCGCGGAAGGCAATCCAAATCTCGATTTGTATTTGTCCTTGGATTACAAGCGGATTCCGTACCTGATGATTAACGAACGTTATCCGGAGATGACCGGGCCGTATCTGAAGGTGGACGACGAAGCCGGCGGCTTCAAGGCGACCGAGCATCTGATCCGGCTCGGACACCGCCGCATCGCCGGTTTTTTCAAAACGGACGATCTGCAGGGGGTCGGCCGTCTGAAAGGGTTTATCCGCGCCCACCAAGCTTACGAGGTTCCGCTTGAACCGGACGCGGTCGTTCATTTCGCCACCCGCGACAAGACGGTTAAACCGGCCGAAGCGGCGCTTGGCATGCTGATGTCCGGGGAAGGGGAACGGCCGACGGCGTTCGTCTGCTACAACGACGAGCTGGCGATCCGCCTGCTGGAGACGATCCGCCAAGCCGGATTAACCGTTCCGGGCGACGTATCGGTCGTAGGCTTCGACGATTCGACGCTGGCGACGGCCACGGAAGTCAAGCTGACGACGCTGACGCATCCGAAGACGGACATGGGGACGATGGCCGCGGAGCGCCTGATCGACTGGATCGAAGGGCGCGCCGATCCGGCTCCGTCCCATTTGTTTGAGCCTGAGTTAATCGTGAGAGACTCCACCGGTCCGGTGTGAGTCTTTTTTTGCCGTCGGCGGGGATCGCCGGGTCTAAGACGGTCGCGTCCGACCCTGCTTAAGATTTGAAGCCCGTCTAGCTGCGGCAGCCGCCCGAACCATTCATACAAAAGCCGGCTGCCCGTACGGTTTCGGACCGGTCGATTGTTTCCGGAGGGTACGGCGCGATGCAGCGGGACAAATCTTCTGTGCGGCCCCAAAAAAGATGCGGCCCGACGATCTTTTACTGGTCAAATTGTACGTACAACTGTATACTTAGACTATCAATGATAAGGCTTACACGAAGGGTGGTGATTCGGATTGTTAGTACAACTGAAAGAGATGGTGCTTCAGGCGAACCTCGATTTGCCCAAATTCGGGCTGGTTACGTTCACCTGGGGCAACGTCAGCGGCATCGATCGGGAAACGGGGCTGGTCGTCATCAAGCCGAGCGGCGTCGACTACGGCAAGCTGCGGCTGGAGGATCTGGTCGTGCTCAATCTGGACGGGAAGATCGTCGAAGGCAAGCTGAAGCCTTCGTCGGACACGCCGACGCATCTCGCGCTGTACCGGGCGTTCCCGCAGATCGGCGGCATCGTACATACGCATTCCCCCTGGGCGACAAGCTGGGCGCAAGCGGGGCGCGGCATTCCGGCGCTCGGCACGACGCATGCGGATTATTTTTACGGGGAGATTCCGTGTACGCGCGTCATGACGCGAGAGGAGATTGAAGGCGCTTACGAGCTGGAGACGGGGCGCGTGATTATCGAGACGCTGCGGGACCGGGGGATCGATCCGGCCTTCGTGCCGGGCGTGCTCGTCCACGGACACGCGCCGTTCGCGTTCGGCCGGGACGCGCGCAGCGCCGTGCGCAATGCCGTGGTGATGGAGGAGGTCGCCAAGATGGGAATTCATACGTATCAGCTTAATCCGGCCGCGAGTTCGATCGATCAGGCGCTGCTCGACAGGCATTACCTGCGCAAGCACGGGGCTAACGCCTACTACGGACAAAAAGGAGCGAACTGACAGATGACCGCCAAATACGCCATCGGCATCGATTTCGGGACGGAATCGGGACGCGCGGTGCTTGTGGAGCTGTCAAGCGGACTCGAGGTGGCCGAACATGCCACCCCGTATCCGCACGGGGTGATCGACGAGACGTTGCCCGGCACCGGGCGCAAGCTGGAACCGGACTGGGCGCTGCAGCATCCGGGCGATTACCTCGAGGTGCTGAAACGCTCCGTGCCGGCGGTTATGAAGGCGTCCGGCGTCGATCCGGCGGACGTGATCGGCATCGGCATCGACTTTACCGCTTGCACCATGCTGCCGACGGACGAGCACGGGCAACCGCTTTGCCTTCTCCCGGAATATGCGGACCATCCGCACAGTTGGGTGAAGTTGTGGAAGCACCACGCCGCCCAGGATGAAGCGAACGAGCTGAACCGGATCGCTTACGACTTGGGAGAGCGGTGGTTGGCGAGATACGGCGGCAAAATTTCCTCTGAGTGGATGATCGCTAAAATCTGGCAAATTTTGAACGAGGCGCCGGACATCTATAAACGTACGGACACATTCATGGAAGCGGCCGACTGGATCGTCCTTAGGATGACGGGCAACTTCCTGCGCAACAGTTGCACGGCGGGATACAAATCGATCTGGCACAAGCGGGACGGCTATCCGTCGCGCAAATTTTTCCGCGCGCTGGATCCGCGTCTGGAATCGCTGGCGGAGACGAAGCTGCGCGGAGAGGTCGTGCCGCTCGGCACCAAAGCGGGCGAGCTGACGAAGGAGATGGCCGCGCTGATGGGACTCGCTCCCGGAACGGCCGTCGCCGTCGGCAACGTCGACGCGCATGTGGCGGTGCCGGGAGTCGGCGTCGTCGAGCCCGGCAAGATGGTGATGGCGATGGGCACGTCGATCTGCCATATGCTGCTCGGCACAGAAGAGCGGGAAGTCGAAGGCATGTGCGGCGTCGTCGAAGACGGCATTATCCCCGGCTATTTCGGATACGAGGCCGGCCAGTCGGGTGTCGGCGACATTTTCGCCTGGTACGTCGAAGAGGCGGTTCCGGCCTACGTCAAGGAAGCGGCCGATGCGGAAGGCGTGAACGTCCACGACTGGCTGGAGCGACGCGCCGCGGAGCTGAAGCCGGGACAATCCGGGCTGGTGGCGCTCGACTGGTGGAACGGCAACCGCTCCGTGCTCGTCGACGCGGATCTGACGGGCGTCATCGTCGGCTGCACGCTGCAGACGAAGCCGTGGGAAATTTACCGCGCGCTGCTTGAAGCGACGGCTTTCGGCACGCGCAAGATCGTGGACGCGTTCCACAACAGCGGCGTTCCCGTGAACGAGCTTTACGCCTGCGGCGGCTTGCCCCGGAAAAACCGGCTGCTCATGCAGATATACGCCGACGTCACGAACCGCGAAATCCGGATTGCGGATTCCAGGCAGACGCCGGCGCTCGGCGCGGCGATGTTCGGCGCGGTGGCGGCCGGAAGCGCCAAGGGCGGCTATGACAGCATCGTGGAGGCTGCTTCCCGTATGGCCCGCGTGAAGGAAGAAACGTTTAAGCCGATTCCCGAGAACGTGGCGGTCTACGAACGGCTGTACAGGGAATACGAGCTGCTGCACGATTATTTCGGGCGCGGCGCGAACGACGTCATGAAACGGCTGAAAGCGTTGAAGGAAGAAACATGGGCTTGATCGACAATTAACGCGGAGGATGATCGGGCATGGCGCAGCTCTATACGAAACCATACGAGTTCTGGTTTGCGGCAGGCAGTCAGCATCTGTACGGCCCCGGACCGCTGCAGCAGGTCGAGTCCAATTCGCGCGACATCGTCGAAGCACTGAACCGGTCGGGGGCGCTGCCTTTTCCCGTCTCGTTCAAGCGGCTGCTGACGACGCCCGAGGAGATCGCCCGGCTGAGCGACGAAGCGAACGTCAGCGGCAACTGCGCGGGCATCCTGACGTGGATGCATACGTTCTCTCCGGCGAAGATGTGGATCGCCGGCCTGACCGGTCTGCGCAAGCCGCTGCTGCATCTGCACACGCAATACAACCGCGACATACCGTGGGATTCGATCGACATGGATTTCATGAACCTGAATCAGGCCGCTCACGGGGACCGCGAATACGGGTTTATCGGGGCGCGTCTCGGCATCGCCCGCAAGGTGGTCGTCGGCCACTGGAGCGATCCGCAGGTTCAGCGCCGCATCGGTGAGTGGATGTCGCAGGCGGCCGCTTCCGTCGAGAGCCGCGGTCTGAAGGTCGCGCGCTTCGGCGATAACATGCGCCAGGTGGCGGTAACCGAAGGCGACAAGGTTGAAGCTCAAATCAAATTCGGCTGGTCGATCGACGGCTACGGCATCGGCGACCTCGTCGCCCGTATGCGCGAAGTGACGGACGCTGAGGTGTCGGCGCTGTTTGACGAATACGGCGAGCTGTACGAGCTTCCCGCCGAATCGCTGCGGCCGGGGGCGGTGCGCGAGTCTATCCTGGAGCAAGCCCGCATCGAGCTGGCGCTTGGCCGCTTCCTGAAGGAAGGCGGGTTCGGCGCTTTCACCACGACGTTCGAGGATCTGCACGGTATGAAGCAGCTTCCCGGCCTTGCCGTGCAGCGGCTGATGGCCCACGGCTACGGCTTCGGAGGCGAGGGCGACTGGAAGACGGCGGCGCTGACGCGGACGATGAAGCTGATGGCGGGCAATGCCGGCACCTCCTTCATGGAGGACTACACGTATCACCTGGAACCGGGCAACGAGCTCATTCTCGGCGCGCATATGCTGGAGATTTGCCCGACGATCGCCGCCGACCGTCCCCGCATCGCGGTGCATCCGCTCGGCATCGGCGGCAAGGAAGACCCGGCCCGGCTGATTTTCAACGGACGCGAGGGAGCGGCCGTGAACGCCTCGCTTGTCGATCTCGGCGGCCGCTTCCGCCTGATCGTGAACGAAGTCGAAGCGGTGAAGGCGCCGCACGGCATGCCGAAGCTGCCGGTCGCCCGCGTGCTGTGGAAGCCGCTGCCGTCGCTGGCGCAATCCGCCGAGGCCTGGATCTATGCGGGCGGCGCGCATCATACGGTGTTCTCCTACGCCGTCACGACGGAGCAACTGGTCCAGTGGGCGGAGCAGAACGGCATCGAGTGCGTCGTCATCGACCGCGATACGGATATCCGCCAATTCCGCAACGAGCTGCGCTGGAACGAGATGTACTGGAAGTTCAAAAGCTGATCCGACAAAGCATGCGCCGTTCATGACCGAGTTCAAGCAGGAGATGTCGGGGTTTAAACGGGAAACGAACCATCATGTTAACCGCATCGACCGCAGGCTCCGCTTTACCGAGTCGGATTACGAGCAGGCGAACGAGCGGATCGATAAGCTGGAGTTAAACGATAAGCGCTGATCCTGGCGATATCGGGAAAGTAACAGGCCGCGCCGAACGGAACAAAAGTCCGTCCGGCACGGCCTTTTCGTTGCATCGGAGCGGAGCCGGGTCAGAGGAAACTCAATCGCGCACTTCAACGATCATCTCGATCTCGACCGGCGTGTTGAACGGCAGCTCGCTGGTGCCGATCGCTGAGCGGGCGTGGCGGCCGGCTTCGCCGAACACTTCGACCAGCAGATCCGATGCGCCGTTGATGACGTACGGCTGGTCGGCGAAACCCGGCGCGCTGTTGACGAACCCGAGCACTTTGACCACCTTCACGATGCGGTCGAGGTCTCCGAGATAACCTTTCAACACGGCCAGGCAGTTGATCATCGTCACGCGGGCGGCTTCCCGGCCCTGCTCGATCGTCAGATCGCGGCCGAGTTTGCCTTCGTAGATCAGCTTGCCGTCGACGCGGGCGTCTTGGCCCGACGTGTAGACGAGGTTGCCCGTCCGGTTGCACGGGATATACGTGAAGCGCGGTTCCGGCGACGGCGGAAGCGTAATGCCAAGCTCTTTCAAACGTTGTTCGACTTTAGACATGAATGACGCACCTCCGATAAAGTTGAAAGACGGTTCGAATCAATGCCCGTGCTTGCAGCATGAAGCGGCGCGGATCAGGATGCCCGCGGTTTCCTGCGTATGCCGGTCGCCGCGAAGCGTCGGACGCCCGCCGACGATGACGTTCGAGATGCCGCGCGGATACTGCCTCGGTTCCTCGTATGTCGCTTGATCCCGGATCGTATCCGGGTCGAATACAGTCAAGTCCGCGGCGTATCCCGGCGCGATCAATCCGCGTTTGCCCAGCTTGAAGCGCGCCGCGGGGAACGAGGTGACTTTGCGGACAGCTTCTTCCAGCGACAGCACGCCCTCGTCGCGGACATATTTGGCGAACACCCGGGGGAAGGTGCCGTACAGCCTCGGATGCGGCTTGCCCGTCTCGCAGGTGAGGCTGTCCGAAGCGATCAGAGATTTCTCATAGGCGACCACTTGGCGAACGTCGGCTTCGTCCATATGGAAATAGACGATAGAGATCCGGCCGTCCTCTTCCAGCAGCAGATCCATCATGCAATCGGCCGGCGTCTGCCCGCGCGATTCGGCGATCTCCGCGATCGACCGGCCCTCCAGATGACGGTTTTCCTCGCGGTGGACGGCCGAGACGACCACGCTCTGCCAGCCGGTGGAGCAGACGAGGTTATCCCAGGTTTCCTGCTCGCGGCTCAGCTCATCCGCAATCCGCTTCCGCAGCGACGGGTCGCGGAACGCCTCCAGCGCCCCTTCGATTCCGCGTTCGAGCACCCAGGGCGGCAGCACCGTCGTCAGCGTCGTCGATCCGGCGTGGTACGGGTACACGTCGCAGGTCACGTCCAAGCCCCGGGCGCGCGCCGCTTCGATCAGCTCCATCGCTTCGAGCACTTTGCCCCAGTTCGCTTTGCCGGCGGCCTTGAGATGGCTGACGTGAAGGGGGACCCCGGCCCGTTCCGCGATCCAGATCACTTCGCGCACCGACGGGATCAGGTTGTTGCCTTCGCCCCGGATATGCGTCGACAGCAGACCGTTGTACTTCGGCAGCACCGAGCACAGCTCGGCCAGCTCTTCCTTCGCCGTATAGCTGCCCGGCGCGTACAGGAGCCCGATCGACAGGCCGATCGCGCCCGCTTGCATGCCGGCGTCCAGCATCGCTTTCATCCGATTGAGCTCGTCGGGACGAGCCGGACGATTGTCGAAGCCCATGACGGCGATGCGCAGCGCGCCGTGCGCCACATACGTGGCGACGTTCTCGGAGATGGCGGCGCGTTCAAGCGCCGCCATGTACTGCTCGACCGTCTGCCAGGGCCACGCCCAATCGGTCTTGCCCAACACGGGCTGCACGTAGCTTTGCAACTGTTCGGCGCGCTCCGGCACGAAAGGGGCGGGGGCGAGCCCGCAGTTGCCGAGCACCTCTGTGGTAACCCCTTGACGAAGCTTGATCTCGCTTTTGGGATAATCGAAGATCATGAGGTCGGAATGACAATGGCCGTCGATAAATCCCGGCGCGATAACTTGCCGGCCGACATCGATGACGTCGCGGGCTTCCACATCGAGGCGGCCGACGGCGGCGATGAGGCCGTCCTTGACCCCTACGTCGCCGACAAACCAGGGATTGCCGGTCCCGTCGACGATACGTCCGTTGCGTAAGATCAGATCCAGCATGGTAGGAACCCTCCTATCTGTTCGCGTGCCGCGCGTTTGCCGGGAAACGGACGATTGGCTTCATTCCAGCATGCCGCGCGCGGCAATGATGCGTTCGGCAAGCGAACCGCTCGCTTCGCGAACATACACGCGGTTGTGCAGATTCAAGGTGCTGCAGATATGATTGGGTATGATTTCAAGCACGTCGCCGACTTGGAGATTCGCGCTTTGCGCCGACGAGCCGAGCCGGATCATGCCGTGCTCCTCGGACATCCGCTCGAATACGGCATCGTCCAGCCCGACGATATGGCCGAAGCCGACGAGGCCGAGAGGGGGCGTGCCCGGCTGCACGTCGGTCGCAAACGTCTTGCTTCCGCCGTCGATGACGGCGAGGTCCGGAGCGGGCCGGCTGACGACCGACACAAGCACGCGGCCGGCGCAGTCGTCCAATCCGCATACGCCGAACGCGGCCTGCATGCGATCGTGGAAGACGTAGGTGCCCGGACGTATCTCCGTCACCCCCGGAACCGCCCCGGCATACAGTCCCGTAGGCGTCGAGCCGACGCTGACGTCCCGGATCGGGAGACCGGCCGAGCGCATCCGCCCGGCAAGCTCCGCCATCAGGCGGCCTTCTTGTTCGCCGGCGGCCGCAAGATCCTTCGTCGGCTTCCCGTCCAGAATCGCGCCGCGGAACGTATAGATGCCCGTCAGCCGGACGCCGGGAAGACCCGCGACGAAACCGGCCAGCTCCAGCGCTTCGCCGTAAGGCACGCCGGTCCGCCGCATTCCGGTGTCGATCTCCAGGCGCACCTCCAGCTCCAGACCGGCCGATTGGGCGCGGGCGGAGATCGCGCGGGCTCCGGCCGGACTGTCGACGCCGACGATCAGCCGAACGCCGTCCCGGACGAGGCGCAGCGCCCGGTCGATCTTGACGGCGGTTACGAGCGGATAAGCGACGAACAGGTCGCGGATGCCTCCCGCCGCCATCACTTCGGCCTCCGAGATTTTGGCAACCGTCAATCCGACGGCCCCGGCCTCGATCTGCTTCCTTCCGACTTCCGGCATTTTGTGCGTTTTGGCGTGCGGGCGCAGGTTCACGCCGAGCGCCGCGGCGGATGCCGCCATCCGCTCGATGTTGGCCCGCATTTTGCCCTCGTCGATGACGAGGCAAGGGGTCTCAGGTGCCGGTTCCGCTGGTTTACTCATGTTCGCCGCCTTTCTCCTGGGCTCCCGATTTGGTCTCCTCCAGGTAGTTATAGAGCGTGTACTTGGAAATATTAAGGTAATTGCATATTTTCTCGCCGCCCTTTTTGATGAGGAACGCGCCTTTGCGGTCGAGCAGCGCGATCATCTGCTGCTTGTCCTCCTTGGTCATCGCGGCGACAGGCTTGCCGATCTGCTCCTGGGCTTCCTGCAGCAGGGCGTCGAGGAGGTCGTTGACGTTTGTGACGAACGACTCCCGTACGGCCGGCCCCAGGTTCGATCCGGTCAAGCCTTGAATTGTCTTTTCCGCCAGCTTAAGATCGGTGATGTCGAAGTTGATGCAGAGCGCCCCGATCGTCTTGCCCTCGCGGTTTTTCATGTACATGGACGTGGAGCGGAGCAGCCGCCCGTCCTTCGTCTGCGTGACATAGTTGAATTTGTGGCCGCCGTCGACCTGGTTGCCCCGCAGCAGCTCCAGGCCGAGATTCGTGCCGGGGTCCCCGACCTTCCGGCCGGTGACGTGGCCGTTGGCGATCGCGACGATCGTGCTGTCGTACGGACGCGTCAAGTCGTGCAGCACAACTTCGCAATTCGGACCGAACTGGGCGGCGATGCCGTTGACCAATACGTTTAAAAATTCAAATTCGTCTTGTACGGATTCCAATTGGGCGATCGCTCCTTTTTGTTGATCCGATGAAACGAAACGTTCTCAATGCGATGGTAGCACAATTCCGGGAAAAATCAAACAAAAAGTTTGTTTACCTAAAAAAAAGTATGTTGCATCCGAGCGCCCTAATGTTATGATGAAAGCGCGTTACCGACCAGAAACTTATGCGCAGAGGTGAAACCTCATGAGGCGTTGGTTCGCCAAATCGCTCAAACGTCAGCTCTCCGTCCTGCTGCTGATCGCCGTGCTGCTGCCTCTTGTCGGAAGCGGCGTCATCTCCTACCGGATCGCGGCGTCCGTCACGGAGGAGAAAGCGAAGGAAGCGGGCACGAATACGCTCCGGCAGATCGCCGGCAGTTATGAATTTATCGTACGCGACGTGGAGAACATGTCGCTGTTCCTGATCGGCCATAAAGATTTTCAGAGTTACTTGGATGCCGAGTCCGCCGATATCACCCGGTATTCGCTCAACGTCGGGTTCTTGACGAATCTGGCGTTCTCCAAAACGTATATCGCCGATATTACCGTCAAGCCCGCCAAACCTTTGCCGGAACTGTCCAACACCACGATCCTGCGAACCGAGCTTCCGGACGTGTTGCGGAAGTATCAGGCGGAGTATTCGAGCGTGAACAAGTGGTGGTCCCCGCCTTACGAGACCTATACGGTGGAAGGGCTGAAGCGGGTCGTCTCGCTGGTGCGGGAAATTCGCAACACCAACAATTTTCAGGTGCTGGGCACGCTGTCCATCAGCCTGGACGAAGCCGAGCTGAGCCGGTATTTGACGGAGTCGGGCTGGGTGCCCGAGGGAGACCTGGTGCTGGTCGACGGACGAGGCACGGTAATCGCCAGCGACGATGACCGCAACTTGAACCTGACGCTGGATCAGGTGTTCCCCGATCTGCCCAAGACGAACGACGGGAGCGACGTGTTCACCTACGGAACCGGCCAGGATGCCCGGACGGTGCTGACGCATAAGCTGAACGTCGCCGACTGGACGTTGGTCGGCGTGATTCCGACGGAGATCTACACCTCGCAGAACGCTTACGTGCTGAGGACAACCGCGCTGGCCGCCGGACTCGGCATCGTCTTTGCGGTCGTTCTCGTGCTCATGTTCGTTCAACTCGTCACCCGGCCGCTGTCGAGGCTGTCCGCGACGATGAAGGATCTGAATCCCGACGAGCCGATTCCCGTGTTCAAGGTGCGCCATGCCGACGAAGTGGGCTTGCTGCTGCACAGCTTCAACAAACTGAGCGACCGGATTCAGCGCCTGAAAGAACAGGTCCAGCAGAATGAAGCGATGAAAAAAGAGGCCGACATCCTCGCGCTGCAAGCGCAGATCAACCCGCATTTCCTGTACAATACGCTCTCGTCCATCCACTGGATGGCGCTTATGAACAAGGATGACAAAATCGCGCGCATGGTCGGATCGCTCAGCGATTTTCTGCGCTTCAGCCTGAACAAGGGCGAGGAGTTTTGCCCGATCGAGCAGGAGCTCGCGCATGCCCAAAACTATGCCGACATCCAGTCGATCCGGTTCCCGGATCAATTCGAGATCGAATTCCTTGCCGATCCGACTCTGCTGCGCCGCCGGATGCTGAAGCTGCTGCTGCAGCCGCTGATCGAGAACAGCCTGATCCACGGCGTGCAGAAGAAAAAAGAGAAGGGCATGATCTACGTTCACGTGGAACGGATCGGCAACCAGGCGCGATTCAGCGTCGAAGATACGGGCGTCGGCATACCCGAAGCCAAGCTGAACGAGCTGCGCGAGCAATTGGCGACCGACCGTCCCGGCAACCAGACTGCGGCCCGGTCCGGTTACGGATTGCTGAACGTGCACCGGAGACTGGTGCTGCATTACGGTCCCGATGCGGCGCTGATTATCCACAGCGTAGCCGGCAAGGGGACACGCATATCGTTTCACATACCGTTGGAGGAGGACAGCGAATGAAACTGATGATCGCGGACGATGAAGTCATCATCCGTCAAGGGTTGAGCACCGTCATCGACTGGAAGGAGCTGGGCATTACGCTGCTTGAGCCGGCCGCATCCGCGGAGGAGGTGCTGGAACGCCTCGACGCGGAGCGACCGCACATCCTGCTGACGGATATCCGGATGGGAGGGATGGACGGCATCGAGCTGTCCCGCGAGGTCAAACGGCGATATCCGGACACGGAGATCATCATCCTGACCGGGTTCGACGAATTCGCGTACGCCCAGCAAGCGATTCACGAAGGCGTATCCGACTATCTGCTCAAAACGAGCCGTCCCGAGGAAATTATCAAAGCCGCGGTCCGGGCCAAGGGACGCGTCATGGAACGTCTGGAAGCGCGTCGGCAGGAAGCGCTGAACGCGGCTGCCGTCTGCAAGCAGCTTCTGGAGCGGCTGCTGACCCAAGGCCAGGAGGGATGGAGCCAATCCGAGTCGGCGAAGCTCCGCGAATGTTTTGTCCGGAGCGGCCTCTGCGAGCGCGAAGGCGAGGCGGGGCCGATTCGGGTGCTGATCGCGACGGCATCCGGCTGGGGGGAAGGGACGATGGCCGGTGTGCTGATCGGCGCGGTGGAGAATATGCTCAGCGAGCTGCTGGGCGGCTGCTCCATGTTGAAGCAGGACCGCATCGTCATGATCGTGCCGGAAGGAACGGCCGACGCGCAGGAACGCATCGCAAGGGAGCTTGGCCGGGTGAAGCGGACGCTGAAATGCTTGCCGTTCGCCGCTCTCAGCTTCGCCAGCCGGAATACGGCCGATTTGAAAGAGATGTACGCGGAAGCGTCAAACATTTTTGCCTACAGGGGCATGCTAGGCAACGAAGGCTTGTTCACTTCCGGCGACATCGGCAAGCGAGCCGGCGGCCGGACCGTGTGCACGGAAGCCGATGAGGCGGAGCTCGCCGCCCATCTCGCCAAGGGCAGCCTGTCCGACCTGAGGCAGACGGTGAATCGGCTCGTCCGCTCGGAGTTCGCCAATCCCGAAGCGACGCCCGAGACGCTGCTCGCTTATCTGCAATCGATCGTCATCGCGGGTTACCGGTGGCTGGAGCGGGCGCGGGGCGGAACCGGCGACACGTCCGCGCGGGCGGCCGTCACGCTGCAAAAGCTCCCCGAGAGCGAACGCCGGGCGGAGGAGGAGATATTCCGGCAGTTGTCCGGCATCCTGGCGGCGTTCCACGAATCGGTGGCCGACTCGAAGTTCGCTTATATCCCGAAATCCATCGCCTATATCCGGGACAACCTCGACCAAAATTTGACGCTGCAGCAAGTGGCGGCGTTTGTGCATCTGAATCCGAACCATTTCAGCGAGATGTTCAAGCGTGAGCTCGGCATGACGTACATCGAATTTGTCGTCCGGGAGCGTATGGCCAAAGCCGAACGGCTGCTTAAGGAGACGCCGCTTAAAGTTTCCGAGATCGCGGCGAAAGTCGGATACGAGGACGTCAAATATTTCGGGCAGTTGTTCAAAAAGCATACCGGCATGACCCCGTCGGAATACCGAGAGTCCTGAAATTATTCCCCCCTGGCCCCGATTTCTCTCCCGTTAACGGGCGATGTCTCCCGCCCTATACTTGGTCTTGTAGCGATCACACAGAGGAGGGCAATGCGATATGAAAAAGGGATGGAAAGTCGCGGCGGCCGTTATGCTGGGCACGTCTTTGATCGCGGCGGGCTGCGGCGGCAAAGACGACAACCAATCCGACAACGCTTCGGGCACCGATGCGAAAGTCAAGCTGTCGCTTTGGCACAATTTCACCGGTGACGATCTTCGCGCCAAAACGATGCGGGGACTCATCGACCAATACAAAAAAGACCATCCGAACGTCGAGCTTGACGTTCAAGGCATTCCGCCCGACGGCTACCGCACCCGACTGAAAACGGTGGCAGCCGCCAATGAAATGCCGGACCTCTTCATCATGTGGCCGGGCGTGATGACCAAGGAATTCGCTGCCGGCAACCTGCTGCAGCCGATCAACGAGCTGCTCGACGCCAAGAAGGAATGGAAAGACGGATTCCTGCCGGGTTCGTTCGACGACTTCACGATCGACGGCAATACGTACGCGGCGCCTACGGCTTTGACGCCGACCTCGATTCTATACTACAACAAAGAAATTTTCGATAAATACAACGCGAAACCGCCGAAAACATGGGACGAGCTGCTGGCGCTGGTCGATTTGTTCAACCAGAACAAAATCACGCCGATCGCGCTGGGTAACAAAGCGGCTTGGCTGGCGCAATCCAGCATTCTGAGTTCGCTGGCGGACCGGGTGACCGGCACGGAATGGTTCCTGAACGCGGTCAGCCAAAACGGCGCGAAATTCACCGATCCGGAATTCGTGCAGGCGCTTGGCTATCTGAAGCAGTTGGCTGACAAAAAAGCGTTCCAGGACGGCTTCAACAGCATCGACAATACGCAAATGGAGCAAATGTTCGCGCAAGGCAAAGCGGCGATGATGATCGACGGCGGATGGGCGCTGACCAACCTCGCGGCCAACGCCACGAAGGAAATGCTGGAGAAAATCGAGGTGACGGTGCTTCCGGAGATTCCGGGCGGCAAAGGCGATCCGAATTCGCTGTCCGCCGTTGTCGGAACCGGCTTCGGCCTCAGCAAAAAAGTCGACGGCGCCCGCAAACAAGCGGCCTTCGATCTGATCTACGCCTTGTCCGGTCCCGAAGCTCAAAAGGCGATTCTCGAATCGAACCAACTGGTCAGCTACAAAGTCGAGCTGGATAAGACGAAAGTCACGCCGGTGTTCGCGAAAGTGTACGAAATGCTGGGCACGGTCAAAAGAACGCCGGTATACGACGGCAAGCTGGATTCCGCTACGGCCGACGTCGTCAACAACGGTCTTCAGGAGCTTCTCATGGGCGGAAAGCCTGAAGATATCGCGAAGAAAATTCAAGACTCGGCGGCGAGAGCGGCCGGCAAATAATCGGAAATTGTGGACGAAGGCGATTCCGGGCGCGTAAGGCGCGCCGGAATCGCCGATTTCCGGAAAGGAGGAGGAGCGTCATGACGGAAGCGGCGAGAAAGCGGGCGTTTATTGCGATCGGTCTTCTTCCCGCTTTGCTGCTGTTTGTTTTTTTCGTCATCGTTCCGATCTTCTGGTCGGCCTATTTCGGCTTTTTCGACTGGAAGGGCATCGGCGAGATGAAATTCATCGGACTCGCCAACTATGCGGAGGCGCTCAGCGACCCGCTGTTCTATAAAGCGTTCAAAAACAACATGATCGTGGTGGCGGCTTCCGTCTTCGGGCAGGTGCCCATCGCGCTGGTGCTTGCGCTGGTGCTGACGAAATCGACCATGTTCCAGCGGTTTATCCGCGCCTCGGTGTTTATGCCGATGGTGCTGTCCTCGGTCGTCATCGGTATCATCTGGGGATACATCTATCATCCGCAAATCGGGATTTTGAATTTCTTGCTCGACAGCGTCGGACTGGGGTCGCTTAAGCAGCAGTGGCTGTCGGATCCGAGAATTTCAATGTATGCCCTGATGGTTCCGCTTATCTGGAATTTTATCGGCCCTTATATGGTGATGTTTATCGCCGCTCTCCAGTCCATCTCTCCGGAGATTCACGACGCGGCCCGCATCGACGGCGTCAGCCCGATGCGCAAGCTGTTCTCCATCGAGATGCCGATGATCTGGGACACGATCAAGGTGGCGGTCGTCCTGTGCATCTCCGGTTCGCTCAAGGCGTTCGACCTGATCTACGTCATGACGGGCGGCGGCCCGGCGCACTCGACGGAGCTTCTCGCCACCTATATGTACAACAACACGTTTAATGTCTTCCGGTACGGATACGGCAGCGCCGTCTCGACGGCGATCGTCATCATCAGCCTTGTGCTGGTCGCGGGCAGCCAATATCTGATGAAGCGTAAAGACTAAGGCCAAGGAGGAATCCGATATGCAGCACGCCGTCCGCACGGGCACCGCCAAACGCTCCGTCTCCGGCGGGGTCGGCCGGAAGCCTTGGGCTGAAGCCGTTAAAAACATCTTGCTGACCCTATACGCGCTTGTCACGCTATATCCGCTGATCTGGCTGTTCATCAGCGCGTTCAAGACGAACGACGAATTTTTCGATAAACCGTTCGGCCTGCCGGCGGAATGGCGGTTCGAAAATATGAAACGCGCCTGGGAAGTGTCCGACATGGGCACGTCTCTGGTCAACTCGTTAATCGTGACGATAGCCGCCCTGATCCTTACGGTGCTGCTGGGAGCGCTCGCCGCTTACGTGCTGGCACGATTCCAGTTCCGCCTGCGCGCGCCGGCCACCGGCCTGTTCGTTCTCGGCATGCTGATCCCGATTCACAGCACCCTGGTGCCGTTGTTTATCATCCTGAAAAAAATCGGGTTGTACGATACGTATTGGGCGCTGATCCTGCCTTATACGGCTATTGAGCTTCCGATCGCGATCTTCGTCACGGCGGCATTCCTGGGAACGATCCCGCGGGAGATCGAAGAAGCAGCGCTGATCGACGGAACGGGCTACTGGGGAATCTTCGGCCGCATCATGCTGCCTCTGGCCGCGCCCGCGCTGGCGACCGTCTCGATTCTCGCGTTTTTGCGGTTTTGGAACGACTTCGCTTTCGCGCTGGTCTTCATCAGCAAGCCGGCGCTGAAGACGGTCCCGCTCAGCTTGTCGGTATTCGCGAACGGGTACTCCACCGACTACAAGCTGACGATGGCCGCTATGGTGATCGCGGTTATCCCGACGATCGTCGCGTTCCTGCTGTTCCAGGAGAAGATTATGAAAGGCATGACCGCCGGAGCGGTCAAAGGATAATCGTTGTCATTGCTGAAGAGCGTCCTCCGCTGCGGAGGGCGCTCTTTTTTCCGCACAGAGCGGCATCATACCGCTTGATGAAAATTTGCCCTTCGCGGCTCGAATTTGCCGACAGGTTTTTTCGGAGATTTGCGTCCGATTTTGGCCGACGAAGTGTACTTTTGCATCTCAAGCGGATAAAAAAGCCGTACCGCCGCTGATTCAAGCGAAAACGGCGCACCGCCCTTGATCCCAAGGACGATGCGCCGTTGTGGGGTCCATGCGTCCGTCAAGCGCCTGCGGCGGCCGCAAGCGCGATCAGGACGAAAAATGCGGCGATCAGCGTGGCTCCGCCGTTGATGATCGTACCCGCGATCGCGAAGCCTTTGCGCCGATCCTTCTGCATGATGCCGACGATCCCCAAAATGAGGCCGATTAATCCGCACAGGAACGACAAGCCGACGGTTAATCCGAAAAAGGCCAATATGCCGCCTTTTTCTTCGATAAACGGCTCCATCGCTTCCGTAATGGCCTCTTGGGTCAAGGCATCGGGGTTGCTCGTATCCAGGTGATCGGGCAAATAAAGGGCGACGGACGCGATAAAGCTGATAAAGCCCGTCAGGCCGATGACGAGCATGGCCATCGCCAGAACGAATGCCGCAATGCCGTATCCGCTGTGCTTCTTTTTCGGTTGCGGCTCCATCGGCTGCTCATATGTATTCATTCGGATAGATTGCTCCTTTGGCATGATTTCGTTCCTTTATTTTATACGATAAGGCGCATGCGGCTCAACCTGTCCGGCCAAATCCGCCGGACGATGCCCGCCGCGGCAGGCGGGCCAAGCAAAAACGGCCTGCGCCGAAGACGGAATCCGTCCTCGATGCAGGCCGTTCGGGCGTTTCCCGCTTACCAAAAGCCGCCTTTGAAGCCGCCCTTGAAGCCGCCCTTGTAGGGATAGCCGCCGAAGCCTCCGTAACCACCGTAACCGCTGTAAGGATAGCCGCCGCAATTCCAGCCGCCTCCCCAGAAAGGGCCGGCCGACACTTCCGCGATCACAAGCAGATCGAACAAGACAAGCGGCAAAATCGGAATAAACGAAGTACGAACGGGTTTGCGTCTGCCGCCGGACCGCGCTGCGCCGCCATCGGGTCTGATGAACAGACGGTTACCTTTGATTTCGAGCAGCTTGCCAATCACGATGTCGCCTTTGCGTGTTTGGGCCATCACCCTTTTTCCGATCAGTTTTTGGACTTGGGCACGGGTTGGTTGCATCTCGTGCACCTCCTTCCGGCACTATGGAACATCTTATGCCGGGAAGAGGGGCGGGGCTTGGACGTATGGCAGCCGTTGTTTGCCGGGGGAGCATGCGGAGGATCGGTTGAGCCCGGTATTACTGATGCGCTTCGATTTCTTCGATTTCCGTCAAACTGAAGGTGTATACTTTTTTCTCGTCCACATGGTACACCGTCAGCAATGATTTCGGTTCGTCGAAGTTCAGCAGCCGGCACGGCATGCTGATTTTGATGCCGCTGCCCTTCAGCACGGACAGGCGGACGAGCGTCCCCGATTGCTGATATTGTCGAATATTGGCGACAAAAGGATTCTCGTATGGAGCGGCTGCGGACGAAGCCGTGGCGTTATTCGCTTTCGGCTTGGCCGGAACAGCCGGGCTAGCTTTGTGTTTGGCCGGTGCTGCGCCTTGTGTTTTCACCAACTGGTCGATCATCAGCCCCAGTTCGATGCCCTGCAGCACTTTGTAGTCGAGAACGTCCGGGGAATTGAGCAAGTGCAGAAGCTTTTCGAGCGCTTTTCCGGGACTTTCGTCTTCCATTAGAATTTGTACGGTGAACAACCGGCCCTTTTGGCTCATAAAGGTCTTCCTCTCCTGACTTAAACTTAAGCAATTTGACCTGCCACGAGTATACTATACCAGACGGGGATCAAACAAAGAAGTTCGCGGAAGGCGGCAAGATTATGTCCGTCCGCCTATTCATCGGAATCGGCCCGTACATATACTGGCAGCAGACACGAGCGGAAGGAGGCGGCCGCTATGATGCGGATGGTGCCGATTGAAGTGGATGGGCATACCGCGATCGGGGTGGAAGTTCTGTTGCCCAAAACGACGCTGCTGGCGGTAACGACGGATAACGGTTATATCATGTGCGGGGCGCTGGATATCGGACTGTTGAACGAGAAGCTGGCGGACCGGCGGATTATTGCCGGAAGAGCCGTGGGGGTTCGCACGCTGGAGCAGTTGATGGATGCGCCCCTGGAATCGGTTACGCACGAAGCGGCCGCCATAGGCATGCTGCCCGGCATCACGGGGAGAGAGGCGATTCGCCTGCTTTTTCGACATTTTTCGTGACAGACGCCAAGCGCCGGAGTATACTAGTACCTGTCATCGAACGAAGCGGATAAGGAGAAGGAAGACCTGCCATGGACGCTTGGGCGGCGGAAATGTACCTGCTGGTCACGAAGTTCGATATGTTCGAGCTGTTCAGCATTATCGGCACGATCGCGTTTGCCGTGAGCGGCGCGGTTGTGGCGATGGAAGAGGATTACGACATTTTCGGTGTGTTTATTCTGGGCTTGGTGACGGCGTTCGGCGGGGGGATCGTTCGCAATCTGCTGATCGGGGTGCCGGTGACGACGCTGTGGGAGCAGGGGATGCTGCTGAAGATTGCGATGCTGTCGATGCTGCTGGCCTTTTTGCTGCCGACCGTTTGGATCAACCGGTGGAAGAACTGGGAAGCGTTTTTCGACGCGATCGGCTTGGCCGCGTTTGCCATCCAGGGCGCCTTGTACGCCGCCGAGATGAACCATCCGATCAGCGCGACCATCGTGGCTGCGGTGCTTACGGGGAGCGGCGGGGGCATCATCCGCGACCTGCTGGCGGGACGCAAGCCGCTGGTGCTCCGCGACGAGATTTACGCCGTATGGGCGATGCTCGCCGGCGCCTGTATCTGGATGGGATGGGCCGAGACGCCGGCGCAACTGCTCGTCCTCTTTATGATTGTGGTAACGTTGCGGATGTTATCCGTGTACTTCAAGTGGCGGCTGCCGCGGCGATCGCTCAAGCGCGAGAAGCCGGACTCTTCAAGCTGATCGCCGGATCGGATTTGTCCAAGGGAAGAAGAATCGTGAAGACGGTTCCTCTTCCCTTTTCGCTTTGCACGGATACGGAGCCGCCCATCGCCTCGATGATGCGGAAGACGACCATCGTGCCGAGTCCGGTGCCTTTATCCTTGGTGGAATAATAAGGCTTGCCCAGCCGTTTCAACTGCTCGTCGTCCATGCCGATCCCGGTGTCCTCGATCCGGAGTTGGACATACGATTCCACCGCCTGGACGCGGAGAAACAGCGTGCCGCCGTCCGGCATCGCTTCGACGCTGTTTTTCATCAGATTGATCAAGCATTGCCGCAGCTTCTGCCTGTCGCCCTTGATCCAGTAGGACCCGGCCGAAGGCTCGTACTGGATCAATACGTTCTGCATAAGCGCATAAGGATACATGACGCCGATGACGTACTGCATCTCGCCTTCGATCTCGATCAGTTCGATATGCTCCATCTGGGGCTTGGCGAACGACAAAAAATCGGTGATGATGCTTTGCGCCCGGCGCAGCTCCTCAAGCGCAAGCTGAAGATACCGCTCCTGCTTTTCCGGGTCGATTCCGGGCTGCCGCAGCAGTTGAATAAACCCTTGGGTCACCGTCAACGGATTCCGCACCTCGTGCGACACGCTGGCGGCCAGTTCGCTGATCATTTTAAGCTTCTCCGTATTCATCTCCGCTTCGCGGCTATTGGATTGCCGATGGATCAATTCGATGACATACGCGGACAAGAGGGAGACCGCCGTCATGACGACGGACAACTGCATGAAGCTCCCGTCGTCCAGCATCGAATAAAACAGATCCGGCTCCAGCGCGAAGTTGACGAACGCCAAAATGCTCCGGTAAGCGATTGCGCATATCCCCACGACGGCGATCTTCAGATTGGAAGACATATTCCGGAACAAGGGCAGGATGCCAAGCAGCAGCATCAATGTCAGTCCGACCGTGCCGAGCATGAGCCAAAACCCTTCGCGGCCGAGCCAGAACCGGTAAGCCAGGCTGACGACGCAGGTCGCCGCGCCTCCGGGAACCCCACCGTACAGAAAGGCCAAGATAAACGGAACGCCGGCCATCGAAAAAAAGTATCCCGGCGCGATATAAAGCGGGAAGCTCATGCAGAGGACCGCGGAGCAGGCCGGAAGCATGAGCAGCAGCGCGTAATACCAGAAGCGTTTGGGGCGATATCCCGATTGCAGGAGATGATATAAAAACAGAGGAGCTATAATGAACAGCAGATTAAGCAGCATATCTTTGAATCCATCTACCATCATCGACGCCCCTTCGAGATTCCATATGTTCCCGTACTTACATTTTGCCTGTTTTCACAAAAATGGCAAGATCTAATTTGTTATTCCATAAAAAAGATTGGAATATAGGGAATTAGCGTGTGGGAAGGGCGAACCGCGCAGCGCCGCGAACAGAAAAGCCCCGGGCCAACAAAGGCGCCGGGGGCTTTCCGTCAGGATTCGAACAGCTTCGGCAGCGTCTCCGAGTAGGGGGCGCGCACGATGCCTTTTTCGGTAATGATGGCGGTGACGTATTCGTTGGGCGTCACGTCGAAGGCGGGGTTAAACACTTTGACGCCCGCCGGGGCGGTGCGCTTCCCGAAGCCTTCGGTGATTTCCTTCTCATGGCGCTCTTCGATCGGAATGTCCCCGCCTGTCGGGGTGTTCAGGTCGATCGTCGACAGCGGGCAAGCGACGTAGAACGGAATGCCGTGGGCTTTGGCCAGCACGGCGAGCCCGTACGTGCCGATCTTGTTGGCCACGTCGCCGTTGGCGGCCACGCGGTCCGTTCCCACGATGACAGCTTGCACCCAGCCTTTGGACATCACCATCGCGGCCATGTTGTCGCAGATCAGCGTCACGTCGATGCCGGCGCGCTGCAGCTCGAAGGCGGTCAGCCGCGCGCCTTGCAGAACCGGACGCGTCTCGTCGGCGAATACCTTGAAGTTCCAGCCGCGCTCGCGGGCGAGATACATCGGCGCGAGCGCGGTGCCGTAGCGGGCCGTCGCGAGTCCGCCCGCGTTGCAGTGCGTGAGCAGGCCCATGCCGTCGTGCAGCAGATCAAGCGCGTTCTCGCCGATCTGGCGGCAGACCTGCTCGTCCTCCGCTTGAATGCGATGGGCTTCCTCAAGCAGGCCGGCCTTCATGCCCTCGGCGTCCAACGCCTCGTCGGCCGCGAGCTTCTCGGCCGTTGCTTTCATCCGGTCCAGCGCCCAGAACAGGTTGACGGCCGTCGGACGGGACGTGGCCAGGTAGTCCGCGATCCGCCGGACTTCCTCCAGCAGCGCGCCGCGCGCTTCGGCCGCGCTCGCCCCGTCTGGCTGACGCCAAGCGTTCGCCCCCAGCGCGACGCCGTACGCCGCGGATATGCCGATTGCGGGCGCTCCGCGAACCTTGAGCTCGCGGATGCCCTCCCATACGTCCTCGGGCGTGCGAAGCTCGAGATAGACGACCTCCTCCGGCAGCAGGCGCTGGTCCAACATCATCAATTTGTCGCCGTCCCAACGGACGGACTGCAGCCAGTCCGACGTGTCGATGGCGGCGGCTTGCGTTTTTCTAGCTTCGCTCATTGCTGCGCTCCCTTAACGGCTTCGTCGATCACGAACCGGATCGATTCGGCGCTGCGGTTGCCTTTCACCAGAGCCGAGCCGATCGTCAGCGCGATAACTTGGGCGCGCTTGCGCACGGCCGGGTCTTCGATCCGGTCGATGTCGGCGACATGGGCGAGACCGTGCACGCGGCGAATCATTTTGCAGCCGGCGTAACCGATTGTATCCTGCAAAAGCCGTTTCATGTAGTAGTCTTGGTAGCCCGGCGTGCGGGACATGCGGTCGACCCCGTGCTCGTTCCACAAGGCGCGGAACTTGGCTTCGAAGCCGGTCCAGATCTGCTCGATCGTCTCCAGCAAGTAGGCGCGGTAGTCCGCCCGTTCCTCGGCCGTGCGGCTCCAATGCTCCTGGCCGGCATAGTTCAGCAGGAGATTGGCGATGACCGCGCCGACGTCGAAGCCCATCGGCCCGTAATAGGCGAACTCGGGATCGATCACCTTCGTCGAGTCGGGCTTGACGAAGATGCTGCCGGTATGCAGATCGCCGTGCAGCAGCGCCTGGGTGCGGGTCAGGAACCCTTCGCGCAGAATCGCGACTTCGAAATGCAACTGTTCGTCGCGCCACAGCGCCTCGACCTCCGCGCGCAGGTGCTCGTCGAAGCTGTTGTTCGGCGAATCCGTATACGGGTCGTCGAAGATCAGGTCTTCCGTGATTTTGCACAACTCGGGATTAATGAAGCGTCCTTGCTGCAACTTCTTGTCCTGCTGGTTCATCCCCAAGTCCGAGGTGAAGAACAGGGTGCGGGCCAGGAAGGTCGAAATATCGTCGGCGAATTTCGGATAATGGGTGCGCTCGATCAATCCTTTGCGCATAATGACGTGGTCGCTCAAATCTTCCATCACCGTCAAGGCCAGCTCGGGCTCGTTGGCGTATACTTCGGGAACAAGCCCCGGGCAAAGCTTGCCTTGAATGATCAGGGCTTCGCTCTCGATTCTGGCGCGGTCCAGCGTCAGCGGCCACGACTCGCCGACAACCTTGGCGTAAGGCAGCGCTTGCTTGAAGATGACGCTTTTGCCGGTATCCCGGTCGGTCAGGTGGAACACGAGGTTCAGATTGCCGTCGCCGATCTCGCGAGAGTCGACTTGCGCGGCTTCGGGGAACAAGCCTTTTTTCTTCGCATAGGCGATCGCGTCGGCTTCGGTAAACGCATGATAGGTCATGCCGGTAATCCTCCTTCGGACGTTAATCGGATAGCGGGGGACTTCGGATCGTTCCGTTCGGTCTAACCAGCCTCTATTAGTATAAATCATTCCCGTTCGGGTGCAAATACGACAGTTTCCAGCAGTGGGACGGACAACCTTTCTGTGTTATAATCATTATTATCCTAAAATGATTATTGACGGGAGAATACCCGACCGATATTTCGGAAAGGAAGAGGAAGGATGACGAAGCAGGAGCTTGCGTCGACGGGGACGGTGGCCCTCAAGGAATGGGCGTCCGCGGTTGAAGCGCTGGCGGAAGGACGGCAGATTATTCTAATGAGAAAAGGCGGCATTGTCGAGGAGACGCGAGATTTCCGGCTGGAAAGCCCGTCCTTCGCGCTGTATCCGACTTACGAGCACCAGCGGGCCCATCTGCTCAAGCCCGAGCACCGGGAACTGGTCGAACGGACGATCGGACTCGGCTCGCCGGGAGGCGACGTTCGCCTGACCTTGCGGGCGGAAGTAACCGACGATCTCGAGGTGGCGGACCAGGAGACGCTAGACAAGCTGCGCGGCTTTCATATCTGGACGGACGACTTCGCCGCGGAGCGCCTCAAGTGGAAGCGGACCAAGCCGCTGCATGTGCTGCTGGTGCGGGCGTACCGCCTGCCGGAGCCGGTCGATAT
The DNA here is from genome assembly GCF_005938195.1 of Paenibacillus thermoaerophilus. Lineage (GTDB taxonomy): Bacteria > Bacillota > Bacilli > Paenibacillales > Reconciliibacillaceae > Paenibacillus_W > Paenibacillus_W thermoaerophilus. Next base: position 94,605 of record NZ_VCQZ01000011.1, on the reverse strand, counting down.
TCCGTATTCGGACGCTTACGGCGGCTGCAAATCGTGGGTGAGGCTGGAACGCGCCGTCAGCTTGGACGCGGGCGAGCCGGTGTTGGACGACCGGAACTACCAAGCCGCGCGGGATGCGATTCTCCAGGCTTTGCGGAGCTGAAAAATAGGCGCCGGATCTTAAATATTTGCCACAGATGAAGCTTAGCGGCCCTTCCTTGTTTTTTTGGAACTGGTATAATAAAATTAAGGTTATTGAAAATCAGTGAGAATCAATTGAGAACGATTCTTTTCTGAAAATGATCCTGGAGGGACACACGACAATGGCAACGGAATTTGTCATCGATGGGCTTCGAGCCACGATCGAAAATAAAGAAATTTTGAAGGGCGTCAATCTCAAGATCCGCGGCGGCGAGGTTCACGCCATCATGGGACCGAACGGAACGGGTAAATCGACGCTGGCTTCCGCGATCATGGGCCATCCGAAGTACGAAGTGACCGGCGGCACCATCACGCTGAACGGCGAGGACGTGCTGGAAATGGAAGTGGACGAGCGCGCCCGTGCCGGCCTGTTCCTGGCGATGCAGTACCCGAGCGAGATCACGGGCGTCACCAACGCCGACTTCCTGCGCAGCGCCATCAACGCCCGCCGCGGGGAAGGCAACGAGATCAGCCTGATCAAGTTCATCCGCCAGATGGAGAAAGCGATGAAAGAACTCGAGATGAATCCGGAGTTCATGCATCGTTATCTGAACGAAGGCTTCTCCGGCGGCGAGAAGAAACGGAACGAAATTTTGCAGATGATGATGCTGGAGCCGAGCATCGTCATTCTGGACGAGATCGACTCCGGTCTCGACATCGACGCGCTGAAAATCGTCGCCGCCGGCGTCAATTCGATGCGCAGCGAAGACCGCGGCTTCCTGATCATCACGCACTATCAGCGGCTGCTGAACTACATCAAGCCGGATTACGTGCACGTCATGATGCAAGGCCGCATCGTGAAATCGGGAGGTCCGGAGCTGGCCGAGCGTCTTGAGGCGGAAGGTTACGATTGGGTGAAAGAGGAACTGGGCATCGAAGACGAGACCGTGGGTCAGGATCAAGACGAGTTCGTCGTTCCCATGAACACGATTGCGCCCAAGTTCAACTGAAAGGGGACGGCAGAGCATGAGTACGCAAGTCAAATTGCCGATTAGCCGCGACGAGCTCGAAGGCTTGGCGCACACAAGAAAAGAACCGGCTTGGCTGTCTGCGGGACGTGCGGATGCGGTAGCTCTCGCCGAGAAGCTGGATCTGCCCAAGCTTGAGAAGACGAGGCTCGATCGCTGGAACCTCGACGCATACGGCGTGTACGTCGCGCCGAAGACGGTAACGTCCGCGGCCGAGCTGCCGGAGGCGATCCGGGATCTGCTGCCTTCGGAAGGACAGGCGGCCGGGCTGATCGTACAGCGCAACTCCGGCGCCGTCTTCCGCACGGTCAGCGAGGCGCTCGCCAAGCAGGGCGTCATCTTCACGGATCTGGAGACGGCGGCGCGCGATCACGAGGAATTGGTGAAGCCGCACTTGCATTCGGTCGTGAAAACGGACGAAAACCGTCTGACGGCGCTGCACGCGGCGCTCTGGAACGGCGGCGTCTTCCTCTATGTGCCGGCCAACGTCACCGTCGAGCTGCCGCTCCAAGCGCTCTTTTACGCGGACAACGCGTCCGAGACGTTCGCTCCGCACGTGCTGATCGTGGCCGAAGCGAACAGCACCGTAACGTATGTTGAAAATGTGTTGACCACCGGCCTGCAAGCGCCGCTCGTAGCCAGCGCCGTGCTCGAAGTCGTCGCGAAACCGGGAGCGACCGTGCGGATCGCCTCCGTCAACAATCTGGAGGAATCGGCGATCGGCGTCAGCTACCGCCGCGCGGAGCTCGCGAACGACGCTAGGGTCGAATGGACGCTCGGCGAGCTGAACAACGGCAACGCCGTGGCGGATACGGCGACCATTCTCCTCGGCAACGGATCGTCCTCGGATTCCAAAGGCATCTCCGTCGGCAGCGGATCGCAGAAGATGGATATTACGACCCGCGCCGTTCACTGGGGCAAGATGACGCCGAGCGAAATGATAACCCGCGCGGTCATGCGCGAGGAGGCGACCGCGATCATCAACGGCATCACCAAGATCGAGAAGGGCGCGACCGGCGCCAACGGCCAGCAGACGGAGAAAGTTCTCATGCTGAGCCCGAACGCGCGCGGCGATGCCAACCCGATCCTGCTGATCGACGAAGACGACGTCAAAGCCGGCCACTCGGCCAGCGTCGGCCAGGTGAATCCGGAGCAGGTGTACTACCTGATGTCCCGGGGCATTCCGCGCGCCGAGGCCGAACGTCTGATCATCTACGGATTCCTGTCGCCGGTTATCGAGGACGTTCCGCTGGAGAACGTCCGCAACCAGCTTCAAACGCTCGTTGAGAGGAAATTAAGCCGATGAACGCAGACATTCGCCGCGAATTTCCCATCCTGAATCAGACGGTTAACGGACATCCGCTTGTTTACCTGGACAGTGCGGCTTCGTCGCAGAAGCCGATCCGGGTCATCGAAGCGGTGAAGCGTTATTACGAGACGGATAACGCCAATGTGCATCGCGGCGTTCATACGCTCGGCTCCCGGGCGACCGACGCTTACGAGGGCGCCCGGGAGAAAGTCCGCGCGTTTCTGAACGCGCGGGAAGCCGAGGAGATCATCTTCCTGCGGGGTACGACGACGGGGCTGAACCTGGTGGCTTCCAGCTATGCCCGGGCCAACCTGCAAAAGGGCGACGAGATTGTGCTCACGCCGATGGAGCACCACAGCAATCTAGTGCCCTGGCAGATGGCCGCGAAAGCGACGGGCGCCACGCTGAAGTTTATCCCGCTGCAGGATGACGGCACGATCTCGCTGACCGATGTCGAGGCGACCATCACGCCCCGCACCAAGATTGTCGCGATGACGTACGTCTCCAATGTGCTCGGCGTCGTCAACCCGGTCCGCGAGACGGCCGAGATCGCCCATCGCAACGGAGCCGTGATGGTCGTGGACGGAGCGCAGAGCACGCCGCATATGAAGGTGGACGTACAGGCGCTCGGATGCGACTTCTATGCCTTCTCCGGGCACAAGATGTGCGGCCCGACCGGCATCGGCGCCCTGTACGGACGCCGGGAACTGCTGGAGCGGATGGAGCCGGTCGAATTCGGCGGCGAGATGATCGACTTCGTCGGGCTGTACGAATCGACATTCAAGGATATCCCGTACCGGTTCGAAGGCGGCACGCCCATCATCGCGGGGGCTGTCGGACTTGCCGCCGCGATCGACTTCCTGACGGAGATCGGCATGGATGTCATCGACGCGCACGACCGCAAACTCGCGGCTTATGCGGTTGACGTGCTGTCCGGGATCGAGGGCATCACGATCTACGGCCCGGGCAAAGGGCAGCCGCGAACCGGACTCGTGACGTTTAATCTGGCGGACGTTCACGCCCACGACGTGGCGACGGTCGTCGATCAGGAAGGCATCGCCATCCGGGCCGGCCACCATTGCTGCCAGCCGCTCATGAAGCTGCTGAATGTGAACGCGACCGCCCGCGCAAGCTTTTATCTGTACAACGACGAGCAGGACATCGACAGGCTGGCTGCCGCTCTTCGCCATACGACGAATTTCTTTGCCGGACTGGTCTGAACGCCGGAAGTCGATAATGCCATCACAATCATAAGGAGGGACATCCATGGCTAAAAAAATGCCCGAATTGGAAGAGTACAAATACGGGTTCCGAGACAAGGACGTATCTGTATTCCGTTCCGGAAAAGGCCTGACCCGGGAAATCGTCATCGAGATTTCCAAAATGAAGGGCGAGCCGGACTGGATGACCGAATTCCGTCTGAAATCGCTGGACATTTTCAACTCCAAGCCGTTGCCGAAATGGGGCGGCGATCTGAGCGATCTGGATTTCAACGATATCATCTACTACGTCAAGCCGACCGAGAAGCAAGGCAAGACGTGGGAAGAGGTGCCGGAGGAAATCAAGCATACGTTCGACCGTCTGGGTATTCCGGAAGCGGAACAAAAATTTCTGGCGGGCGTCTCGGCCCAATACGAGTCCGAGGTCGTCTACCACAGCATGCGCGAGGATCTGGAGAAGCAAGGCGTGCTGTTCACCGACATGGATACCGCGGTGCGCGAATATCCGGAGATCGTCAAGGAATATTTCGGCACGATCGTTCCGCCGACGGACAACAAGTTCGCCGCGCTGAACAGCGCTGTCTGGTCGGGCGGAAGCTTCATCTACGTGCCGAAGGGCGTCAAATGCGAGATTCCGCTGCAGGCTTACTTCCGGATCAACTCCGAGAACATGGGCCAATTCGAGCGCACGCTGATCATCGCCGACGAAGACAGCTTCGTTCATTACGTCGAAGGCTGCACCGCGCCGATCTACAGCACGAACTCGCTGCATAGCGCCGTCGTCGAGATCATCTGCAAGAAAAATTCCCGCGTCCGCTATACGACGATTCAAAACTGGGCGCCGAATATTTACAATTTGGTTACGAAACGCGCCGTTGCCGAAGAAAACGCGACGATGGAGTGGATCGACGGCAATATCGGCTCCAAGCTGACGATGAAATATCCGGCCGTCGTACTGAAAGGCCGCGGAGCCAAAGGCATGGTTCTCTCCATCGCCATCGCGGGCAAAGGCCAGCACCAAGACGCAGGCGCGAAGATGATCCACCTGGCTCCGGATACGTCCTCGACGATCGTCTCGAAGTCGATCTCCAAGCACGGCGGCAAAGTCACGTACCGCGGCTTGGCGTCGTTCGGACGCAAGTCCCAGGGCTCCAAAGCGAACATCAAGTGCGATACGCTTATTCTCGACAACAAGTCGACATCGGACACGATCCCGTACAACGAGATCCTGAACGACAACATCACGCTGGAGCATGAGGCGACGGTATCGAAGGTATCGGAAGATCAACTGTTCTACCTGATGAGCCGCGGCCTGTCCGAAGCCGAAGCGACCCAGATGATCGTCATGGGCTTCATCGAGCCGTTCACGAAGGAACTGCCGATGGAATACGCGGTCGAGATGAACCGGCTTATCAAGTTCGAGATGGAAGGCAGCATCGGATAATCCTTGATTGATCAAGGGTTTTGAAGGATTAAGGATGCGTTCACCCCGATCTTACCCCGGTTATTTCACGTAACTGGCGTAAAGGGTGAGCGCGTCCTTTTCGTTTTTTTCCGCCCATTGGTTGCTTTGTTGAATGATTCGGAGGTACGTTGGACAGGGAATAGATCTCATCCTCCTGGTTCCTTTACCTGTCGGGGTACAATGTCGAGGGAGAATGTCAAAAAGTCGATAGGGGTTGAACAATGAAAAAACGGCAGTTATCCGCTATTTTCGCTGCTTGATGGCGATTTTCCGAATGATCTGGAAATGGATTTGACCACTGCAATAAAAATCCAGTTTGAAGCATTTCGAAAAATAAGATTAACCAAGCATTCCAAGCCGGTTGTTGGCAGCAGCCGGCTTTTATTTTTACAAACCTTTGCCGACCGGTTGAATGGTCCTCAGCACTTTGGGGGCCATATCCCGGCCAAGAAGAGAAGCGATCATCCATTCGCACAAGTTTTGTGCCGCCAAACATCCCGCGGCTGTCGCAATTCGCTCATGAGGAACAAAGTCCTTGTCGACAACGGTTACATCATATTCGGACAAGAGCTGTCTTCGCGTAGGATAAGTGGTGGCCTCCTTGCCCGTCAACAGTCCGAGAGCGGCCAAAATTAACGCGCCCGAGCACATTGCGCCGATGATCTGCCGATTCGGCGACAACCGCAGCCGGGACAAATAATCCGGGTCTCCGATTAATTGAGGGACCGATCCTCCGCTTGTAATCAAAACCGCGTCAGCGTCTTTGACCTCATCTATGCAGCCTTCTAATAAATAAATCGTTAGAAATTCATAACCAAATGATTATAACTGTCGGGTGACGGATTTAAATACACGATACTTGGCTTTGTTCACGGCAGTTGCCGAAACGGGAAGCATCACGGAAGCGGCCAACCGACTCATGATCAGCCAACCCGCCGTCTCGATGCAGTTGAAACGGTTGGAACAAGAAATGGGCGTGACGCTTTTCAGCCCGAGCGGGAGAGGTATCCTGCTGACGGACGCAGGCAAAACGTTTTTGGAGCATGCCAAACGAATGATGTCCATGGAAGACCAATTGCTGCGGGCGATGGGGGAATACCGGGAGGGGCGCAAAGGCCACATTTTGCTGGGGGCGTCGCCCGTCGTGGGCATCGAACCGGTCGGCCCCATACGCGGAAATCGTTTATATGCAGGCAAGGACTGTCCGATCGATCCGCAGGCTCATCCGGAGTCAGCCGTAATAGAGACGGAATCCGCCGAAGTCGTGAAGTGGTTGGTAATGGCTGGGCTGGGACGGGGAATGGTGTTGGAGTCAACCGTAAAGGTTGAGCGGTCTGCCGGTTTGCTGCGTACTGCGGGTTAAGCGAAAGGTTGGGATTCCCAACAAAAATCCCCCGTCAGGCCGACTAGACCAACGGGGGATTTATTTTGCATGTGGAATGTCTCCGATATTTGGCGGCTGCTCCCGCTTCGTCTAAGCCCCGGAGTCCGCAACCGGATGCGCGGATCATCAAGTTCAAGCCGATACGTCCTGGATTTCGAGGTCTCTCCGGACTTTCAGATCGATATAAGTACCGTTCACCTGAACCAGCGGCCGGAACCAGTCGCTCTCGTGGATCAGCACGACGATGCCTTCCTCGCCGTTGGACAGGTGCGCTTTTTTGCCGACGAAGTTCGGCATCATGAAGCGCAGGAATACTTGTACGACGGCCGGGTCCAGCTCCGAGAAGCTGAGACGGTACAGCTCGCGCAGCACATCGAGCAGATGACGCCGCTTCTGATAGGCCCGATCGCAGATCATGGCGCTGTAGACGTCCGCGACGGCGACGATCCGGGAAGCAAGCTGAATCTCGGTTCCCTTGATGCCGTACGGATATCCGCTGCCGTCCATCCGTTCGTGGTGCTCCAGCGCGACTTTGGCGCACAAATCGTTATCCATGGAGGCTTGGATAATCTGATAGCCGTATTCCGGATGCTTCCGTACTTGCGCGTACTCCTCGTCGCTGAGCCGTCCGGGCTTGTTCAACACGGAGGAGGGGATGCGGCATTTTCCGATGTCGTGCAAATAGCCGGCTTTGCCGATGCGGCTGCAGTCCTCTTCGGGCAACCCCATCCATTGCGCGATAAAGTAGGAGATGCTGCCGACCTGAACGCAGTGCTGATAGGTATATTCGTCCCGCGATACGGACGAGAGCAGGACCGATACGAGATCGCGCTCCGTCTGGAACAAGTCGAGCAGCGGCGCGATGCTGTTGTCCACTTCGGATTCGTCGATCGTGCCCGTGACGCGTACGTCTTCGAACAGCTTCGAGACTTGCCGGACGGCGTTCGAGTAAAATTCGGTAAGAGGAGCGGATGTGTCGGCCGATTCCGCCTTCGGCCGGGTACCGGCAATATCGACATAGTCGACCCGGTGGAGAAGCAACTTCGATATATCCGAGGCGCGCAGCACCGTATCCGCTGAAAGTATATGGAGGCCGAACGAATTGTAAGCATTTGCAATAAGGCGATCGCCAACGTTCAATTCTGTAACATGAACCTTCATCCGGTTTCATCTCCTAGACGTCCGCATACCTGCTAGAAAATAACGATTTGTAAATAATGGTAGCAGGAATGCAGAATTTTGACAATACCTATTAAGAAAGGAAGCCCGTTCGCCGCTTGGCGCAAGGACAAGCGGCGGCGCCGTCCCGGGATGGCGCCGCCGCTGAAGCTTGGGGAAAAGGGAATTACATGCCAATATAACGGGCGTATAAACTTTTGGCGACAACAGGATCGTCGGTGCCTTGCACAAGAACGCGTCCGTCCGGGAACAACACCAGCGTCCGCTCGGAATCCGGCTTGAATTTGAGGAGAAACGGATTGCGTTCGACCGGTCCGAGGGGAGCCAATCTGGCCGCCCATTCGTCAAGCGGCACCCGCTTGGCGGAGACCGGCGCGATCTGAACCGAGTCGCGTCCGCACAAGCTGTGAATCCATTCGCCTGCCGCCGACGAATCCAGATATTCGTATCGGCCGCCGCCGCAGCACGGACAATCCGCTTGACGCGAACGGGACACATCGACGGCGGCGTAATGATTGTGCCACAGGTCGGTCGTCACCAGCTTGCGCTGAAGCCAGTCGTTTGCCCCCGTCAGCAGCTTAAGCGCCTCGGCGGCCTGCAGCGAGGCGACGATGTGGATGATCGGGCCGATCACGCCCGCGGTGTCGCATGTCTCGACCGTACCCGCCTCCGGCGGTCCGCCGAACAAGCAGCGCAGACAAGGTGTTTCGCCCGGGATGATCGGCAACGCGACTCCCCGCGAGCTGACCGCTCCTCCGTAAATCCAGGGGATGCCGTGCTTCACGGCTACGTCGTTAATAAGAAACCGGACGGCAAAATTGTCGGTTCCGTCCAGGATGAGATCGACATCCGTCAGCAGCGCCTCCGCGTTAGCGGGATTGAGATCCGCAACATGCGGTTCGATCCGGACGCCGCTGTTCACGGCTCTCAGCTTGGCCGCAGCCGCCTCGGCTTTCGGCAGCGACTGAGCCGCGTCGTTCTCGTCGTAGAGCATCTGCCGCTGCAGGTTGCTGGGTTCGACGAAGTCGCGGTCGATCAGACGGATGTACCCGACGCCGCTGCGGACGAGATGGTTGGCCAGCACCGCGCCCAATGCGCCCATGCCGACGACGGCAACCCGGCTTTCAAGCAGCAGGGCTTGTCCGGCTTCGCCGATCGGGGCGAACAGCATTTGCCGGGAATAACGCATGCGCTGCTCCTCCGACAGCCCGGCGCCGGCGGTATGATCGGTTGTCATAGCGAATCGTCCTCCTTCTCGCGGGCAAGCGGATTCCAAGGGCCGGTCTGGTCGCCCTTCCACTCGGAGCCGTCCTCCCATATTTCCTTTTTCCAGATCGGCACCGTCAGCTTAAGCTGATCGATCGCGTATCGGCTGGCTTCGTAAGCGGCCGCCCGGCGGGGGCTTGACACGGCGATAACGACGCTGATCTCGCCGGGACCGACCGGACCCAGGCGATGGACGATAGCGGTCCGGGTGCCGGGCCATCTCCGGCCGATATCGTTGCCGATCTTCTCCATCTCCCGCAGTGCCATTAGTTCGTACGCGTCGTACTCCAGACGGACCGTACGCCGGCCGTCCGTCCATTCGCGGGTGGAACCGGCGAATACGAGGTTCGCGCCGTGATCCGGGTGCGAGACGAGACTGGAGACGGCGTGGAGGTCGATCGCCTCGCGCGTAAGCCGGAAGAGCGGCTCCTGCGCCGGTTGGTCTTCCTTATGCGGCTGCCCCCCGGACACGGGCGGGATCAGCGCCAGTTCCGAGCCGGGCTTCACCGGTTCGTGATCCTGAATATATTCGTAGTCGCAGGCGACGAAGCTGGCCGAGACGACGCGGGCCGCTTCCGGATAACGGCCGACCAGCTCCCGCTTGATGTCTCCCGCCGTCGGCGCCTCGTCCGCGGTCTCCAGCGATATGCGGTCAGACCCGATCGCGTCGGCGGCCCCTGCGAACAGGAGAACGGTCCATTTTGCCACGTTCCTTCCCTCCCAATCGTTCCCGCTCTGTCGAAAAATTCGGCACCGCCCTCCATGACCAGGCCGGTGCTAATTGCGCGGGCGGTGTGGTATAGTGAATAGGATACCATACTTTCAGGCCGCAGACAGCTTGTCTGCGGCGGCGGCGGCTTGGGGGGCACGGGCATGACGACAAACGAAGATCGCCTTTTGTTAATCCATACGAACGACATTCACAGCCATTTCGACGCGCTGCCCCGGCTGGCGGGTGCGGTGGACAGCCTGAGGCGGAGACGGCCTCCGGAACGGACGTTGTATGTCGATATCGGCGACCATATGGACCGCATGCGGCTGGAGACGGAGGGCAGCCGGGGAAGGGTCAATATCGAGCTGATGAACCGGATGGGCGTCGAGGCGGCGGTGCCCGGCAATAACGAAGGACTGACGATGACCCCGGACGAGTTGGCGGAGTTGTACGGGCGGCAGGCGTCGTTTCCCGTGCTGGCCTGCAACCTCCATGCGCGGGAAGGGGAGACGCCGGCTTGGTTGAGACGATCGGTCGTCATTCCCAAGGGAGGCCTGAGGATCGGTCTGATCGGAGCGACCGCGGCGTTCAACGATTTCTACGAGCTGCTCGGCTGGCGGGCGGAGGAACCGCTCGCGGCGATCTCCCGGGAGGCCGCGGCCCTCCAAGGCCAAGCGGACCTCGTGATCGTCCTGTCCCATCTGGGTATCGCGCTGGACGAGCGAATGGCCGACACGGTCGAAGGCATCGACGTGATCGTGGGCGCGCACACGCATCACCTGTTCGAGGAACCGGTGCTTCGCGGAGGGGTCTGGATGGGAGCGGCCGGAAAGTTCGCCCAGCACGCGGGCTGGATGGAGCTTCAGTTGTCCCCCGACCGAAGCGGGGGGCGGAGAAAAATCGAACGGGTTCTCGGGGGAGTGGTCGCCTCGTCGGCGTTCGGGAGCGAGAGCTGGGCGGAGGAGGTGCTGGCGCGGCATTTGGCGGCGGCCGAAGCGGCGCTGGGCCGCCCTTTCCTGCGGCTCGACCGGAACTTGCCGGCCAGCGATACGATGGAATCGCCCCTCGGCAATCTGCTCGCCGATGGTCTGCGGCGCTGGACGGGAGCCGAGATCGGCCTTGTGAACGGAGGCCAACTGCTGCGCGGACTGGAGGCGGGAGACGTCAGCGACAGCATGCTGCTGAAGCTGTGCCCGTCTCCGATCAATCCATGCCGGATGTCCATCCGGGGACGAGACTTGCTGGAGGCGCTGGAGGAAAGCCTTCTCCCGGAGTTCGTGAAGCTTCCGATCCGCGGTTACGGATTCAGGGGGGAGCGGCTGGGCGCCCTCTGCGTCTCCAATATGGAGATTCGTTACGATCCCGATGCCGAACCGGGAAGCAAGCTTCTAAGCGTAAAGATCGGCGGAGCCGAGCTGCGGCCGGACGCCACTTACGAAGTCGGCACGATCGACATGTTTACGTTCTCCGTCGGCTACAAGAGCTTGGCCAGGGGAACGAACCGGCGGTATTACCTGCCGGAGTTTATCCGCGACGTGCTGAAGACGGAATTGCAAAACGGCGCGGCCTTGCAGCAATGCGCGGTTCCGCGGTGGATCGCGTGCGCCCGGCCCTCGGCCGCGAAGCCTTGAGCGGAAGGCCGAACGGCATCGAATCCCGCGGGGCGGCCGAACAATCCGCGACAATAGCCGACATTTTTCGGGGCCCTCTCCTGAACGGAACGGCCCCGAAACTATTTGCTTTCCCGTCGACGATACTGGAAAATCGCTTGCCGTTATTGCCCTTTTTGCCATTTTCCTATACATTGGTCTTATTAAGACAACTTAGACTCCGATGTCGAAACGAGGCTGCGCATATGCGATTGATTCCGGTACGCCAGTTGAAGCCGGGCATGCGTCTGGGAAAAAGAATATACAGCCAGGAAGGGATTGTGCTCCTGACGGAATATGTCGAATTGACCCAAAGCATGATCGATCGGCTGGCCGAACACGGCATTGCGTTCGTGTACATATACGATCCGCGAACGGAAGATGTCGTCGTCAACGATTTGGTCGACCCGGAGACGAGAGCCCGGGCCGTGGGGGAGATTCGCCGGCATTTCCGCCGCATGATGGATGAATCGGCCCGGAAGCGAAATGTGCGGGGGACCCGGATGGACAAGACGTTCCGCACGATATTGGGGGACATCATCGACGATTTGTCGCGCCATCCGAACGCGATGCTGATGCTGAACGACATCTGCATGGCGGATCATTACCTGTATCATCACTCGTTAAACGTCTGCATCTATACGACAATGCTCGGTATTGTACACGGATATTCGAAGGAGGAATTGTTAACGATCGGACTGGGCGCCCTTCTGCACGATATCGGCAAGGTGCACATCTCCCCCGAGCTGCTGCAAAAACCCGGCAAGCTGAGCGAGTCCGAATACGAGCTTGTGAAGAAGCATGCCGAGGACGGATATCTGATGCTGAAGGACGAGCCGAATATTCCGCTGCTGTCCGCCCACTGCGCCCTGCAGCATCACGAACGGCTGGACGGATCGGGGTACCCGCGCGGACTGGTCGGCGACGAGATTCACGAATACGCCCAGTGGATCGGCATCGTCGACTCTTACGACGCGATGACCTCGTACCGCTCGTACCGTCTGGCTCTGCTGCCGCATCAGGCGTTGGAGGTTCTGTATACCGGAGCGGGCACCCTGTACGATACGAACAAGGTCATGCAGTTCCGGGACCGCGTCGCCATCTATCCGATCGGCGCGACGGTGAGGCTGAACACCGGCGAGGTCGGTGTTGTCGTCGATCTGAATTCGGCTTTCGCTCATCGGCCGATCGTACGCATTCTGCAGGACCCGGACGGCGTGGAGCTTGACGTTCCGTACGAGGTGGACTTGTCGAAGAAGCTCAATGTGCTGGTGACCAGCGTCAACGAGGTGCAGGTAAGGGACACGGAGTCTTCGAACGGGATGGATACCCGCTCCATTCAAGCGTCATCCTAAAAGATTGAAGCGTCGCGCCACGGCGCCCGTGCTTCGTTCAGCCGGTTGAGCCGGCTGACGGCGCTCGGGCGCTTTTGCCAGGGAGCCGCAGTCGAATCGGGCTTCCGGACTGCAACTTTCCGCAGCGAAAGGACGGGCAAGGATGAAGGAGTCTCAATCCAAAGGAAACGGGTTGGCGTGGTGGGGGCGAACGATTTACCGATGGCGCCGGACGGTTGCGTTGTTGTGGCTGATCGCGGTGCTCGGCTTCGGCTTCGCAGCGCTGGGAACAACCGATTTGTTGAAGGACGACGGATTTACGCCGAAAGGCAGCGACTCCGAGCGGGGGTTGGCGCTGCTTCGCGAAGAGCTTGGCGTATCCGCTTCGTATCTCAACTTGGTTTACGTCGCGCCGCCGGGACGCGAACTCGGCTCCGAGGCCGAGACCCGGGCGATACTGGATTCGCTGTCCCCGCTCGCGGAGTCGCCGGAGGTCGCCGCGATCCGTCCGAATCCGGCGTCCCGCACGGATACCGCGAACCATATATGGTCCGTGCTCGTTTACCTGAACGTGCCCGAGGACCGGGCGATGGAAGTTTATCCCGAACTGAAAGAGAAGATCCGGGCGCCCGAGGGACTTGAGGTGTATGTCACGGGCACGACTCCGGTCATCCTCGACATGCAGAGGGCCAGCCGTTCGGACATCGTCAAGGCGGAGATCATCGGGCTGCCGATCGCCCTGATCGTCCTGCTGCTCGTCTTCGGCACCGTGCCGGCCGCCGCTCTGCCCATGGCGGTCGGGCTGGCCAGCGTATCCGTGACGCTGGGCATCGTCTGGTTTATTGCCAGGAACGTCTCCCTCTCGAATTTCTTGCCGAACATGGTCACGATGATCGGCCTTGCGGTCGGCATCGATTACGCGTTGTTTATGGTCAGCCGGTTCAGGGAGGAGCTGAGACGCGGAGGCGATGCGGAGAGAGCCGTGGTCGAGACGAGCCGGACGGCGGGCCGTTCGATTTTGTTCTCCGGCGTCGCGGTGCTGATCGGCCTGGTGGCGATGTTTCTGGTCGATTTGAATATTTTTCGGTCGCTGGCCTTGGGCGGCGTGCTCGTCGTGACGGTCTCCGTGCTGGCCGCCAATACGCTGCTGCCGGCCTTGCTCGGCCTGCTGGGCAGGCGGATCGACTCGTGGCCCGTTCTCCCGAAGGCGTGGCGGGAGCGCCAGTCGGAGAGCCGCTTCTGGCCGGGCGTCGCTTCGTTTGTCATGCGGCGGCCGGTTCCGATCGTGCTCGTGCTGGCGTCCGGCCTCATCGCGCTGGCCCTGCCGCTCGGCGGCATGCGGCTGAACGTTCCCGACGCGGAGGTGCTGCCTCCCGCGTACGAGTCGCGGCTGGGCTCGGATCTGCTTCGTCAGGCTTATGACAGGAGCGAGTTGAATCCGATCCAGGTGGCGCTGCCGCTTGGGGTGTCTTACGCGGATCCGTCCGCCGTGAGCCGAGTCAACCGTTTGACGGAACGTCTCTCGGCCTTGCCCGGCGTAAGAGACGTCCGCTCGTACGCCAAGCTGCTGGCGTCTGACGGGCTGCCGGAGCCCGGACATGGCGAACGGCCTGTGAATCCGGCACTGCTCGACGCGGTCGAACGGTCCGGGCTGGCGAAAGGCGAGACGGCGTTGATCACCATCGTGCCAGAGCCGGAACCGGACAGTGAGGACGCGGAGGCGCTCGTCCGGGACGTTCGCCTTCTGGTCGGGGAGATGGAGTCTGACGCGTTCGTTACGGGCGGGCCGGCTTACCGCGCCGATATATTGGAACGAATCGAGAGCAAGCTGTGGATCGTGGTCGGCCTGGTCATGGCGGTGACCTACGCCGTGCTGCTGCTGGCGTTCAGGTCGGTGCTGCTGCCGCTGAAGGCCGTCGTGATGAACGCGCTCAGTCTCGGAGCCAGCTTGGGCCTGGTTGTGATCGTGTTCCAGGAGGGCTTCGGCGCGGATCTGCTTCAGGTCACCTCCATCGGGTACGTGAACGCCATTTTGCCTGTGGTCGTCTTTTGCGTCGTATTCGGCATTTCCATGGATTACGAGGTGTTTCTGCTGTCCCGGATTGCGGAAGAGTACGAAGAAACCGGCGACAACGACGGAAGCACGGCGAGGGGGCTGGCCCGGACCGGCAGCCTGATCACAAGCGCGGCGTTTATCCTGATCGCGGTCGTCGGGTCGTTTATCTGGACCGATATCGAGGTGATGAAAGCGCTGGGCTTGGGATTGGCCGGCGCGGTTCTGATCGACGCCACCCTGATCCGCGTGCTGATGGTGCCCGCGCTGATGAAACTGCTGGGCCGGCTCAACTGGTGGGCCCCGGCATGGCTTCGGGCCCGCGGTTAACCGGCCGGTCCGGACGCGCGAGGTTTCTTTTTGCTTCCGCTTGGGCTACAATGGATAGGAAGCTTGCTTGATAGAGAAGGATAGATGGAACCATGAACGGAACTTCGACGACTTATCCCCGGCATCTGGACGATCCGTGGGATCCGTTGCCGACGCTGAAGGAGCATGGGCGTTACCTGCTCACGAGCGTCGAGATGACGGTCACGAATTTATGCAATATGCGATGCGAGCATTGCGCCGTCGGCGACGCGCTGACGATGAAGGAAGCGCCGCGGCTTCCGGTGGATCTGATGCTGAAGCGGCTCGACGAAGTGGAGCATTTGCGGACGATCAGCCTGACGGGCGGAGAGCCGTCGTTCTCCATGGAGACGATCCGGAACTATATGCTGCCCTTGCTGCGGTACGCCAAGGATAGAGGCGTGAAGACGCAGATCAATTCCAACCTGACGCTCGATCTCGAGCGGTACGAGGAATTGGCGCCTTATCTGGACGTGATGCATATCTCGTTCAACTACGAAGGGCCCGAGGATTTCTACGAAGTCGGGTTCGCGGCCAAGCCGGGCCGCACTCCCTATTCGGTCGCCGTCGGCATGTACGACCGGATGATCGACAACGCGCGCAAGCTGTCCGCCGGCGGCTTGTTCGTATCGGCCGAATCGATGCTGAACTATCGCACCCACTTCCGGATCGACCGCATCCATCGGTTGATCGTGGAGATGGGCTGCCGCCGCCACGAGGTTCATCCGATGTACCCGAGCTCGTTCGCCTCCAAGCTCCCGCTTCTGTCGCTGGACGAGATTCGCGCCTCGATCGAGCGGCTGCTCGACAACCGCGATCCGGATGTCTGGATGCTGTTCGGCACGCTCCCGTTTTTCGCCTGCAGCGACCGCCAGGAGGACCTGAAGCTGATCCAGCGGCTGCGTCAGGAGCCGAACGTGACGATGCGGGGCGATCCGGACGGACGGAACCGGCTGAACGTCAGCTTGTTTACGGGTGACGTGCATGTCACCGATTTCGCCGCGCTCCAGCCTCTGGGCAACATCAAGTCCGACCGGCTCGACGATATTTTCGAGCGCTGGCTCGAGCACCCGCTGTCGAAACGGGTATCCTGCCATTGCCCGGCCGCCAATTGCTGCGGACCGAATCTGCTGGTTGCCGACGCGTATTATTCCAACGTGGACTTCCGCGCCCGGCGGGCAAAGGTCTGACGGATGCCGGAATATAATCAAGTGATTCGCTGGGTAGGAGGCGGAGCAAGCTCATGCCATTGAAGACGCTGCTCGTCATGGTTGTCGGCGTCCTGCTGATTTACGGCTTGTTTACGGTGGGATCGCCTTTTCTGATCGCGATTATTTTGGCGATGTTTCTGGAGACGCCGATCTCCCTGCTGATGCGCGCCGGCAAAATGAACCGGCTGGCGGCGGCGACGACCGTATGCACGGTGTTTATCCTTGCGCTGCTCGGCTTGGCTTACTGGATCGGGTTCAGCATCGTCATGCAGCTGATCGACTACGGCAAGCAGGCTCCCGAGTACTTCGAAGAAGCGGGCGGCGTGCTGCAGGATCAGATCGATCGCGCCCTGCAATATGTGAACACCCTGAATCCCGAGGTCGCGGAGCAGATGGAGACGGGACTGAAGAACGCCGTCGGCTCGCTGACGGATTCGATCGGCATGATGCTCGGCAACGCCTCGAAATTTTTCTTGAATCTGGCGACCGCAATTCCCAATCTGCTGGTGTATTTTATCGTGTTTGTCGTAGCGCTGTATCTGTTCAGCTACAGCCTGCCTTCCCTGTACACCGGGTTCCTGGGCCTGTTCGAGGAATCGTCCCGGTCCAAGGTGGAGAAGGTCATGACCGATCTGCGCCAATCGGTGTTCGGCCTGCTGAAGGCGACGATCGTGCTGAGCGGTCTGACGTATCTGGTCTCGCTTCTGGGTCTGCTTGTGCTGCGGGTGGATTATCCGCTCGCGATCGCCCTGCTCATCATTATCGTAGACCTGCTGCCGATCTTGGGGACGGGTTCGGTGCTCGTTCCGTGGGCGATCTATACGACGGTGGTGAACGGAAATCTGAAGCTGGGCATCGGGCTTGTCGTGCTGTTCGTCGCCATTACGGTGTTCAGGCGGATCGTCGAGCCCAAAGTCATCGGAGATTCGGTCGGCATCAGCCCGCTCGCCGCGCTCGTCAGCCTGTATATCGGGTTTAAGCTGGTCGGTCTCATCGGCTTTTTCCTCGGCCCGACGCTCGTCATCATCTATCAGGCGATGCGCAGGTCCGGCCTTCTGCAATTCAAGATCACACTCGAATAAGTGTTTTTTCGCCTTGACGGCGCCTGCGGCTTCGTCGCTCCGAACGGGGAAACGAAGCCGCTGGTCCATTCGCAACGATAACGCTTCCTCCGTCTATCAGGGACGGTGAAGACGGTTATCCATCCGGCGAACGCGGTTGGCGGAATCGGCGGAAGCTGAGTCTTCGCCGGGATCGAGCACGATCTTGGCGATGCTGTTGACAGGCAGCAGCATGTTGTGCAGCTCGATCCGAACCATGCCGAATTTGTCGAACACTTGCGTAATCGCCGTATCGACGTAACCGGTCTCCCTTCCGTAATAAATACGGACTCGTCGTCTCGAAGCGGCCAATTCGTGCAGCACGATTATCGACCTCCTGACAATAAGGACTCGTTTTTCTGCAATTTCGTTGCGTCAACGTAACAAGTTTATATTCAACTTTGCTCAAAAATGCAGTAAGATGATGATGAAACCCCGATGTGGTTGGAGGGGAGGGGAGAGAGTTGTGAATGGAGCACTGGCCAGAATAAGATCGGCGCTCAGCCGGTTGAAGGCATCCGAGCGCAAAGTCGCCGAATACATATTGGCGAATCCATCTCTCGTCGTCATGCAGTCGGTATCCGAGCTTTCCGAGCAGTGCGGTGCCAGTCAGGCTGCGGTCATCCGGATGTGCAAATCTCTCGGCTACAAAGGATTTCCGGAGCTGAAAGTCATGATCGCCGGCGATCTCCAACAGACGCGCGAGGACGATTACCGTCCGCTTGACCGCCACGCTTCGCTGGAGGAGGCGATCGACCGGGTGACCGGCAACAATATGCTGGCGGTCCGGGACAGCGTCCATACGGTTTGCCCCAAGGCGCTTGCGGCTGCGGTGACGGCTTTGTACGAAGCGGACCGGATCTTCATCTACGGGATAGGCTCTTCACATTTGATTGGACTCGCTCTTCAGCAGCAGTTCATTCAAATCAACAAGGCATGCATCGTCTTCCCCGACATTCATATGCAGCTTGCATCGTCCGTCACGGTTAGACCCGGGGACGTTGCGCTCGGAATCTCCTGGAGCGGGGAAACCCGCGAAGTCGTCCGCTGCATACGCAACGCGAGGGAGATGGGAGTCCGGACCGTCGGGATAACGAGGTTCGGCGGCAGCAGCTTGTCCCGAGAGGCGGAGATCGTCCTGGCCCTCTCGGTTGCGGAGACGGATGCCGACATGGGGACGATGGGGGCCCGAATCGCCATGCTCAACATGATCGACGTCGTCTATCAGGTATTGGTCCGAATGGACTACGATCATTCGGCCGCTTATGTAGATCGGACGAACCGGGAGTTGCGCCAACTGACCGGCGATTCCGCATAGCCTGATCCTTTACCGCTGGAAATCGTCGATGCGTCGATGCGGGCTAGCGTCATCGCCATATCACGTCATAGAACAGGAGCGGAGTCGCATGAAACATACGGATCGGCAGGAGATCGTAAAGCCGGAGGCGATGATCTTCGATCTCGACGGCACGTTGTTCCGGACTGAATCCATACTGCTTAGGGCCTACCGGCGCGTTTTCGATACGCTTCGCGCGGAGGGCTTGTATGCGGGGGACGTTCCTCCCGAGGAACGGATTCTCTCGTCCCTGGGCATGCTGCTGGAGCAGATCTGGTACAGAGTGATGCCGGAAGCCGGCGAGGCCGCTCGCCGGCGGGCGGACGAGCTTCTGCTGTTGTACGAGAAGGAGGAGCTTGAGGCGGGCCGGGGCGAGCTGTACCCCGGAGTCGCGGAGACGCTGCGCGAATTGCGCGCGAGAGGCGTGCGCCTGTTCATCGCCAGCAACGGTCTGGAGGCTTACGTCAAAGACGTGCCCCGTGTTTTCGGCATCGCCGGGTTGTTCGAAGCGATGTACAGCGCGGGCGAGTACCGCACCTCCTCCAAGGTCGATCTCGTGCGGCTCCTGCTTGAACGGCACGACGTTCGCCGCGCATGGATGGTCGGCGACCGCTCGTCCGACGTGGAAGCCGGCAAACGAAACGGTCTGGTCGTTGCCGGCTGTCTGTACGCGGGATTCGGCAGGCAGGAGGAATTGGACGGAGCTGATTTTCTGGTCGGCAGTTTTCCGGAGCTGCTTGAACGATTGGAACGGCTGGATTAATCGGCTGTTCCGTTTTTCTTTTTGCGGGCGAGGAACAGCGCGTATTCCAGCGGCTGGCGTATGGCTTTGGCGTAGGCCTGCCGGTCGCCCAAGCGCGAGAACACCTCTCGGCCCGGCTTCGGGTTCAGCTCGATCAGCCAGATGTGTCCCTTCGGATCGACGGCGAGATCGATTCCAAGCTCGCAGAGCTGGCCGTATTGCGACTCGACGTATTTTGCGACCTTTTCGCCGAGCGACCGCATATTGGCTTGGATCGATTCCGCTTTTTCCTCGCCGAACCGTTCCTTCAGCAGCCGGTCGACCGCGACGGCCTGACCGCCCCCGTGAAGGTTGGAGGTGATGCTCCGCTTGGCGCCGATCCGTCCGGCGTATCCGGTTACTTCCCACTCCCCTTTGCCGTTTTTCTGAATGAGCAGCCGAAAATCGTGCACCCGCCCGTCGGGCAGCTCGATGCGGATCCCCTGTTGAACGAGGTAGCGGTTGCGCAGCCCCCAAGCCGACAGCCTGACGTGCAGTTGATCCTTGCGGATCCGACGCGGGGCGAGAATATTCCGCTTCCGATCCCGCCCTTCGACCAAATATTGATCGCCCGAAATTTTCTCGATCCGAAGAATCCCTCTGCCTCCGGTGCCGTTCACGGGTTTCATGTATACGAGCCGCTGCTGCGAGAGGAGGCCGAGCAGATCCCTGCTGTCCCGGTAGATGCGGGTTTCCGGCAGATGCTTGCGAATCTCCTCGTTTTTCGCCAGCGTCTGATGCATCGCCCATTTGTTCGCGAGAGGCTTGTTCAGAAACGTCAGGTGCGCGTATTTCTTGCGAAATTCGCGGAACTGCCGGAATCTCTCCGATTCCTGGTACCGGCACCGGTCGTAGATGAGATGCGGCAGCGGAATCCACCTTCGCGTCCACGTTTTCGCATCGGGGGAATATTGGTGAGCGTAGACCTGTTTGCCGTCGGCGGACAGATCCTGCGGCGTGAACACCGCCACGTCCAATCCGAGCTTGCGGCCGGCAACGGTCATTTTGCGGAAATAGGTTCTCTCCTCGAGGTTTCCTTTGGCTCCGATATACAGCGTCATGATGCCAAGCGTTTCCTGGGTCACAGCATCTTCACCTGCTTTTCTTGGGCGAGATAAGAACGGCCGCGGGAGCCGGGCGTCCGGTCCGAAGCGGCTTTGAGGCGAAACGTGGTTTTGCCCGTCGGTCCGACAAACACCTCGTAGGCGAGCATCCCTGCGCGGAAGCAGGAACGCAGGGAAGAGAGATTGTCGGCGGCGACGCAGCAGCGGAACTCGCCCAGCTCGGAGATGATGGCGCGCAGCAGCCGTTCCCCGAGCCGTTGGCCGCGGCAGTCCGGCCGGACGACAACGACGGAGGCGTCGTCGCCGTACCCGGATGCGGCGGATACGCCGGCCAGGCGGCCGTCGGCCGTCCAGGCGGCGTATACGGCCGCGCCCGGTGCGTCGACCTGGGCGGGGGAGGCTTGCGCCAGCCACTCCAGCGCGTTTTTGGTGATGCGTCCGCCTCCGTGATGCATGCAGAACGCGAGCAGCTTCGGCCGGCATCGCAGCCAGCGCGCCGCATCGATCCGGCGGATGACGGCGGATTCCGGCGAATTAGTAGAGGGTTCGGACATGGGAGATCCCTCCGAGACGAACGTGGATAGTCGGCTTGGATCGGCGGACGGTGCGTCTGCCCGTTTGAGCCGTCCGCTTGCGGAGTTTTTTCCTGGCCGCAGGGGCGGCCGCCGCCGGGACGGCCTTCTCGGCCGCTGCTCCGCTTGCGACGCCGCCCGGCTGCGGGTTCAGGTCCACAAGGTCGGGCCACCGCGTCGCCCGCTCCTCCAGACCTCCGTTCGACTGGCCGGTCCTGCGCGATTCGGCCGGCGAGCCGTGGCCTGTCGCGAACGCTTTGCCGTTGCTCTCCTTGTGCTCCCTCTTTTTCTTGGCGATCAAATACTGCGCGTATTGCACGATCCGTCTCAGCGAGCGCTGGCGGATATGCGGCTCGTCAAACTTCATCGGCTTCGAGTTCGCTTCGAAGAACCAGATCCCGCCCGACATGTCGATGCCGAGATCCATGCTCATCTCGCCGAGGGAATTGCCGGATTTTTTCTCGATCTGCGAGGCGATGAGAAGCGCCGCCTTCTTCACCTGCGCCATCAGCTTTTTCGCTTTGTCGGGGCCGAACGAGTGCGACAGCAGCTTCTCCGGGTCGTCGATCGACCCGCCGCGGGGAACGTGCGTCGTGATGCTTTGTTTGCCGGCGATCCGCGCGCCGATTCCGGTCACGCTCCAGATGCCTTTCCCGTTCTTCTGCACGAGAACGCGCAGATCGAAAGGTCGTTTGCGGTGGCTCGATAACAAAATGCCTTGCTGCGCGATATATTCCTCTTGGCCCACGATCTCCAGAATTTTGCGCCAGACCGGCGTCAGATTGGCGTATTTGCTGGTCAAGCTGCCCTTCTGCTCCTGGATGCTGAGCCAATATTCGAATTTCGGCTGATCCTTGGAGCGGACGCGCTCGATCTTCATGATGCCTTTGCCGGCTTTGCCGCGCACGGGCTTCAGGTACAGAATCGGATACTGGCGAAGCAGCGTTTCCAGTTCGTGCTGGCTGGCCAGCCGTTTGGTGACCGGGATAAACTTGCGGGTCGAGTGGGCTTTGCCTAGCCATTCGTACAGCGTCCACTTGTTGAAGAACGTCGGATTGAACAATTGCAATTGGCTGTGGCGGAGGCAGGACGACAGCGTCGCCTGCACATCCGGGCGCATCTCGTCCTTGCGGAACGGAATGCGGTTATAGATGACGCGGGGAAGCGGCAACATGCGGCTGACCCATGCCTGCTTCTCTTCGTCATAGGTGTGGCACAGGATACGCCGGAACGAAGGCCGAAGATCCCGGTGCGAGATGACGCAGACGCTGGCCCCCAACTGGCGGCCGGTCCGCACAAGATCCAGGAAGTTCTCGCGATTGCCGCGAAACGACTGGCCCGATTCGTCCGCCATGGTCAAGATTCCGAGGTCCGGCCGTTCGGCCGAATCGTGAAGCTCCAGTTCCATCGGTCATCACGCTTCCTTCCGGGGACGGAATTTGGCCAAATATACCGAGTAGTCGACCAGATGGTTGAGGGAAGCGCGCCCTTGATGCTTGAGACCCGGATGCTTGAAGATGGAGCGGCCGGGTTTCGAGTTGGCCTCGAACATCCAGATGCGCTCGTTCTGGTCGATGCCGATATCCAGGCCCAGTTCCCCGAGCACTCGTTTGTAGTTTCTTTCGATCGCTTGGCAAAGCTGGATGGCGACCTGCTTGGCGTGTTCCAGCACCTGATTGCCCCGATCGCCGAAGACGAGGCCCAGCGCCTGCTCCGGCGTCATGACCTGGCCGCCGTTTTTCACATGTGTCGTCACGCTTCCCCGTCCCGCCTTTTTGGCGCCGATTCCGGCGACGATCCATTCGTCGCGGGAGTTTTTGTGCATGTGGAAACGGAAGTCGATCGGACAGGAATCGATCTCGATCAGGCGGATGCCCTGCTGCGCGACGTAATTTCTCAGGCGCCCGCGGGAGATGCCGAGCATCGAGCTGAGTCCGGCGAATTTGCCGTAACGGAGCAGGACGTTTTGGTTGTTTTGGCGGAACCGGGCGAAATACCCTTTGCCCGGATGATACGTCAGCCGGTAGATGCCGTTGCCCAGACTGCCCGCCGTCGGCTTCAGGTAGATGAACTTATGCCGTTCGAGCATGGCCTTGAGCGTCTCCGGCGAAGGGTTGATATGGGATTCCGGCACATGTTTTTTCATCTCGTCGCCTTCCAGTATTTTATACACGTCCCACTTGTCGAAATAGCTCCAGTTGAATACCGGGATGCCTTTGCGTATGAACCGTTCCTTAAACGACTCGAACGATTGCTGCTTTTCCGCCCTTCGGCTCGCCAGCCGGTTGTAGACGACGTCCGGCAGCGGCACCGTTTTGCGGACCCACTCGCCTTCGCCGCTGACGAAATGTCCGACGACGGTGCCTTCGGACCAGTCGACGTCGTGGGGCGTAAACGCGAAGTAAAAAGCTTTGTTCGCGCCGGCGCTGAGGTAGGAGCGCATCAGGCTGGAGCGCGGACCGTGCGGCGATTCGGCGGATGTCCGGACCATCGCTCCGGTCATGATACCGATCAGCGGCCCGAGGCGAAGCTCCTGGTTGGCGGCATCGTAGTGAACGTAGGCGCGTCCGGAGCGGGGAACGCGTAGCGCTTGTTTAATGGCGATTGGGAGGTACAGGGTCATCCCCGGCCGTTTAACGAGCTTGATCGGCACGGACACGTCCTTCGAGCCGACTTTAAGCGTAATCGTTTTGACGCCGGATATGCCCAGCGTCTTAACGAGCGATCGAGTGGCCAAAACGGTTTTTTCCGTACCTCCCGTAAACGAAAGGGTGCAGGATGTAAAACTCATTACGTTTCCTCCCCTGGAATTCGATCCAGTAAATAACGTGCGTATCGCAGCGGGTTCCATAAAGCCCTGCGCCGAGCGGCGGTGTCGGCGATCCGTGCGAATACGCTTCGGCCCGGCTTGGAGTTCGCTTCGATCAGCCACAGCTTCTGCCGCCGATCCACGCCGATATCGAGCCCAAGCTCCGCCAGCCTGCCGAAGCGGCGTTCGAGGACGGGGGGCACCTCGACGGAAACCTCACGGATGCGATCCAGCAGTTCGCGGGATGTTTCGGGACCGTACAGACGCTCCAGCAGACGGTCGGCGCGTTCGGCGGTGCCGCCGCCGTGAAGATTGGAGGTCAGCCCTCCCGGACGTCCGATCCGGGCGGCAATGCCCGCCAGCCGCCAGAGCCCTCGCGCGTCCTTCTGGACGAGCGCTCTCAGATCGAACGGCTCGCCCCGGTCGGTTACGAGATCGAGATACGGTTGAAGCAAATAGGAGCGCCGGCGGGTGAAGGCCTCGACGGTCTCGATCATCTCCCGGCGGTCCCGCAGTTCGAGGCGGAACGCCCGATTGTATTCGTCGCGGCCCGTCGCCGCATAGCTGCCGGTCCGCCTGCCGTTGGGCGGAACCCGGTGGATCGCCAGCACGCCTTTGCCCTGGCTGCCGGTCTCCGGCTTCAGAAAGACCGCGTCGAACCGGTCCAGCCACTGGCGCAATTGCCGGCGGGGCTCCTCCAACGCTTCGGTCGGAGGCAGCAGCGGAGCGAATCGTTCTTCTTCGGAGAGTGCGGCGAATACGGCTCCCTTGCCCAACAATCCGTTGCCGAGGAACTGCACGCCGGGATCTTCCCGAAGCTTGCGGATCGCCTCGCGGTATTCGAGGTAGACCTCCCGATTGCCGAAGAAGCAGCGGTCGTACAGGACGGACGGAAGCCTGCGGCGTTCCGCCGTCCAACCGCCTGTTCCGGGCGACCACCGGTAAGCCAGCACCTCCCGCTTGCGCCAGTCGATCGAGTGCGGCGAAAACACCGCGACCTCGAGACCGAGCGCGGGAGCCATTTCGCTAAGATTGCGGTAAAACGCGCGCTCGGGAAACGGCGGTTCCCCCGGCGTCTCGCAGACGAGAATGCCGAGCGTCCGCCTCGTTCCCGACGCCGAGCTTGCCCGCACGGCGTCGTGCCCGGCCAACAATCCGGCTACGCTTCCGGCCGTGCCGGCTCCCGCGCGCTGTTTCTCCAGTTGATGCAAGTGACTCATCTCATGTGCCTCCACCCGTGCGTAGTCTTATAATCCGGCCAGGTAGCGCGCATACCGGAGCGTCTGCTTGACCGAAGGACGGATTTTGACGTTGGCGGCCGGGGAGGCGTCGTTTTTCGACGGCTTGGAATTAACCTCCAGCAGCCAGACCTTGCCGCTGACATCCACGGCGAGATCGACGCCCAGTTCGGCGTAGTGGCCGCCCACCTGGGCTTCGATGCCTTCGGCGATATCCAGCGCGGCCCGGCGCAGTTGGGTCCGGGTTGTGTTCAGCGCGGAGCTGGGCAAGTTCGATCTCGTCAGCGTCTCCTCGACACGGGCGATCGTGCCTCCTCTCGCGATGTTGGATACGAAGTGCCGGTTCCCGGCAATGCGGGCTACCGTTGAGGTGATCACCCAATCGCCCTT
Source organism: Paenibacillus thermoaerophilus (assembly GCF_005938195.1). GTDB lineage: Bacteria > Bacillota > Bacilli > Paenibacillales > Reconciliibacillaceae > Paenibacillus_W > Paenibacillus_W thermoaerophilus. The sequence continues at coordinate 69,037 of NZ_VCQZ01000011.1, read as the reverse complement.
CGATCCTCTCTGCACGAGCGCCCGGAAGTCGATCGGCCGGTCGCCTATTTTGATCAGTTGCAGGCCTTGCTGAATCTGATGCCGCTGCGCCTTCAGACGGGCCGAGATCGACTTGAACAGGCCGTTCAGCGTCGCGAATGTTTGCCGCCGGACGCCGCCGGCCATCGTCGTATCGCAGCAATATCCGTTCCCGCATCGGGATATGCGTATAATGCCTTTGCCCAAGCTGCCCGTAACCGGCTTTAAAAAGACGACCGGGTATTTGGCCGTCATGGACTTGAGCATGTCGAATCCCCGGAACAGATACGATTCCGGCAAATATTTCAGACAAGCCGCGTTCTGCTTGAGTGCCTGGAACACGTCGGTTTTGTTCAAAAACCTTTCGTTGAACACGGTCGTCTGATAGCGGGTCTTCACTTCCTTGAAAAAATGCTGAACGCTTGATTTGCTCTCCAGCTTGCGCGTCGTCAGCCGGTTGTACACGACGTCGGGAACGGGGTATTCGGACTTGCGCCATCCTCCCCGATAGCTCCAGCCCGTGATCGTCTGGCCGCTGTTGACTTCGTTCGGGGTGAAGAAAAACACATGCGCGCCCGATAGAGCGGCGGCGATCGTCAACTCCCGGCAAAAGGAGGTGATGGAGCCGAACAATTGACCGTCGGCAGATCCCGGATACACTTTACTGACCAACACGCCGACAAGGGGACCTATCGCCAGCGTCCGAGATCCTTGCCTGTAACCGGCGCTCAGCTTGGCGCCCGTATGCAGCCCCATGCGATGGGCCAGCATGGCCGACAACCGGAGGCCGTCGGCCGGACCGCCTCCGACGGCGGTCACGGATTGCCGGAACGCGCCGAAGCGGAGCGTGATCGGGCTCCCCGCCGGAATTTTGAGCTGTTTTATCGCCTTGTCGCCGATCGCCACGGTTGAACCGCTTGACTCGCCGCTGTCCGGGGAGACGTGAACCGTTAGTTTGACTCTTGACATAGGCCGACTCCTTCCGGCAATAGACTACTCCATCATATGAGGACATAGAGGCCTTGGTGCTTGGGTGCGCCCGTCCGGCACCGTTCCCGCCGCGCCCGGTTCGGGCTCCGGAAGCCGGAGCAAGGCATATATCCGAAGCCTGTCTCATAACGTATAGGAGTAGCTTGTGCGCCGGGCTAAAGCGGCTGGGGGGAGAGAATCTGCGATGAAGAGAACGTGGAGATCGGCTTTATACGGAGTCGCGGCGTTGGGAATGATCGTGTATGCGCTGCCGTCGCTCGAACTGAACCCTTCCGGAGGAGCGGCGTTCTGGTTTGCGCTGTTCTGGCTGGGGTTCGCCGGATTGGTGCTGGCTTCGCAGTTCTACCGGCTGCTGCGGGTCGACGAGGCCCGCGACCGCGAGCTGGCGCAAATCCGTTATCACAAGTGGGAGCGCTGGGAGCGGTCGATCCTGGAGCGTGCTTCCGCGTCGGCCGCCAAGGAGAAGCGGGGAGGCCATAGGGCGCGGGGATAAGGCGCATGGCCCGGGATGGCCCGACAGGAAAAGCCCTTGTCCTCCAGGATGGAGAACAAGGGCTTTTCCGCACGTTTATTTTCGGGACGGCGAGGCGTTCCCCGCAATCCGCCGGCTCACCTCTAAGGTTCAAGCGCGGGCAGTTGCCGCACATAGCTGTCGGACAGGCTCAGCAGCTTCAGCGCCCGATTGACGTGCTCCTCCGTGACCTCGAAGGTCGGAGCGCCGCCGCCGGCCAGCGTGAACCGTCGGCCGTCCTCGTATCCGCTGCCGGTCACGAACAGTTCTCCGTTGCTGATGACGGAGCCGGTCGGCAAATAGTAACGCTGCGGAAGCAGATTGTATGCCGTGTAATTAAACAAGTCCTGGCCGAAGTGAATCTGATCGTCCAGAGATATGCCCAGCAGGTTGGCGATGGTCGGAAGCAGGTCGACTTGCCCGCCCAGTTGCCGGAACGTAGCCGGGAACGTAAAGCCGCCGTCTCCGGAAGCGATGATCAGCGGAATGTTGATCATATCCTTGTACTCGTACTCGCGGCCGTAAATTTCGCTCATCAGCTCCTGGTCCTTGCGGTCCAGCGAGTAAATCGGCAGACCGAAGTGATCGCCATAGATGACGATGAGGCTGTTGTCCCATACGCCGTTCCGTTTCAATTCGTCGATGAACAATCCTAACGCGTAGTCGGCGTAGTTCTGGGCGCGGATATAATTGCCGACGAACGTGTCCTCGTACCGTTCCGGCAGCTTCATCTTGTACTTGCGCTCCGGAATCGTGAACGGGTGATGGGCGGTCATGGACAAAATATGCGAGTAGAACGGCCGGTCCTGCGCATCCATCCGCGCGAGTTCGTCGGCCACTTTGTCGTACAGCACTTCGTCGGACGCACCGAAGAAGACGGTGTCTTCGGTTCCGAAAAACTCCTGGTCGTAATACCGGTCGAATCCGAGAGCGGGATAGAGCTGCCGGCGGTTCCAGAACTCGGCGGTGTTGGTATGGAACGTCGCCGTATCGTAGCCGTGTTCCTTCAGCAGCCGCGGCAAGCTCGGCAGCTTCCGGTCGACGTATTCTTGTACGGCCGGTCCGCGCGGCGGGATATACAAGGACGTATTCACGACGAATTCGGCGTCCGAAGTCGTGCCCTGACCGACCTGCTGATAAAACTTGGGGAAATAAAATTGCGAATGGGCCAGCCGGTTCAGGTTCGGGGTAATCTCGACGCCGTCAATTTTCAGATCGACCAGGAAATTCTGGAACGACTCGAGCTGCAGGACGATCAGATTTTTGCCGGCGGCCGCTCCGTGGTAAGCGGGGGCTGCTACGGGCTTAATGCCCTTCAGCTCGTCGATGGCCTGCTGCGTAATTTGCTCCTTCGGAATCAACTCGGGCTCCTCGTTGTCGGCGAAAATCGTATAAGCCTCGTAGCCGAGAATTCCCATTTTTTCGGCTTTCACCATCTCGCTCATGCTCGCGCGATTGGGGAAAATGTTCATGAAGCAGACCGCCAGAGACAAACTGAACAGAGCGAGAAGCACTTTCCGGTTCTCTTTCCGGGCGATCGCCTTTTTCCAGTTTACCGCTTTTTTTCGCCAGACCATCAGAACCCCGATGATCGCGATATCGGCGAAGACGATCAGGTAGGTCGGATTCAGCAGCGTATACACGCTGTCGCTGACCGCTTTCACCTGGTTCACGCGATCCAACGCATGATACGTGGCGATCACGCCATAGTATTTATAATAGAGCATGACGGCGAAGAAAACGCCGGTCAACAGCAGGTTGACGATCCAGTAATAGAGAAGCTTCCGTTTCGAGGCCAACCATTCGATCAAGCAAAAAGCCATGAGAATAATCGGAATTTCTTTCAGCCACGTGACCCAGGAGGGGCCATCTTCGAAGATGACATACCACGCACAATAGCTCTTGAAAATCATCAGCAGCGAGAATAAGAGAATCGATCTGCTGCCGATTCGCCGCGTGAGCATTCGCGACATTTCCGGCACCTTCTCTCCGTAGTTCTCCCCGACGATCTGACTGCCTGCCGGGGTCTGTTTGTTTTGGGCGGAACGATCCAAAGATTAAGACGATTTTATCTTCCAAATAGTTTCAGGGCCATTGAAAAAATCTTCATGAAAAAACAAAAAACGCATCCCGATAAGGTATGCGTTCCATCAGTTTTGCGATTGTGCCGGGCGGCTTCTGGGCTTCAGGCGCGACCAGGCGAAGCTTTCCGCTTCGCGTCTCATGAAGTCGTCGCAGGTGCCGATTCCGATCGTAGACCGGCACTTGTCTCCATACCTGCACGTCCCGTTCATCATGTCGTCTCCAACCTGAAAGTAACGGCAATTGTAGCAACTGACTCTTAAACTCGCGGCAACGGATCGAAAATTCATAGCAGCTTCTTCTCCATTTCCTCGCATATATGGTTGGTCCAGTCCCTGAACCGCTCGCACCAAATCTCGATCTCTTCCGCATGGTCGGGCGAATCGGCTGCGGGATTTGTTTTTTCCGGGGCGATCCACCGGCTGCGATGCGATACGACCTGGGCGACCATCCTTCTGTAAATGTCTTGTTGTTCCCTCTCTGTCATACTCTCACTCCTAGGGGCTATAAAAAAGCAGTTGCCCCTTTATTCTCTCTTACAGAATAAAGGGGCAACTGGATAAAGTATACATTAAGTCGTGAGCGCAAAATCTTGTTGACTTCTGTCTAGGATTGGAGTATGATTTACTTTTTGCTGTTCTTTTCGACCCAGTGTAAAATTTCCTTGCGATAGGTATTCTTGTTGACGAACGATACCGTAGCAAAATCACTGTTCTTGTCAACGGTTGCGTCGAAATAAACCTTGCCCTGCTCGTCGTCAAACTGGGTGATTTTCTTAACGTTGACCAGGTTGACCCGATCCAGCTTACGGAAACCGAGTGCTTCCATATGCTTGGCCAGCGCGGAGAGGGTGTCGAGCAGGTAAAACTTTCCCTCGTGAGTGTGGAATACAACTGTCCGATCCTCCAAATGGATGTACAGCACGTCTTCCGCGTCCAGCATGACATATTCGGTTTCGTTGTTCCGGTCACGGGTGACGGGGAATTTCATACTATCCCTCCAATGAAGGGTCGGGCGCTGTCATGTCAGTGAAGCAATTCTTCCGGCGTGTCGGGACGGTGGCCCAAGAACATGCAAGCTGTTGTAACGAAGAAAGCAGCAACAGCGAGCAGCAGTTGGGATGCAAGAGCGGCCGTTTTTTTGTTCATAGATATCACCTCCTTGATAAGGCTACCGTTATGGCTTGTATGAAAAAGGCTAATGCCATAACTTCGGAATGAAAAATGAAGTTCGAGCTGACGACAAGCATTGAGACTATTTTTAATAATGGGTAATATTTCTCCGGAATTTTTGAGTTTCCTTTAATATTGCTAGGGGCGAACAAAAGCAACAACAGAAGGGAACCGCCCATTAAAATATAAAAAGCAAGTTCGTTTACGGGTATATGAGGAAGCGGCGCGATCACAGCCGTTGACCCGAGTATACACATAAGTGCCGACTTGAAATGAAATCCACCGGAAAAGAAACGAAGAACTGCGAATGAAATAAGAGCTAAAAACGTTGGCAGTGCCTTTCCCGTTACAATTCCGATCGCCATGGTTAGCACAAAGCCGCCGATCGTTGTAAACAGGATGATCAAAGAATATTTCATGACAGCAACGCTGACCGTTTGTTCAGGGTTGGTCTCTTTGATTCTGGTTGCTATTCGGTTGGCCATTGATTCGATCATTGTTCCACCTCTTTTCGTACAGAATAGTATAGAACGATCGAGAGAAGAACACTGATGACAATTAAACAGATATACAGCATGGCGGAAGTCCCTTTATTGACCATGTAATGAAGGATGGCCAGAGAGAAGGTTGTTATGATCAGAAAGATGGTAAACAGAATATTGTGTTTCTCCCATTTGATTTTTTGCCGTTCGCTGTCCGGAACAAAGGAAAATCCGATCTTTTTACGAGCCAGGAAATAAGACAGTATATTAATTCCCGCAATTGATGCCAATTGGACTACTTTTAAGAGCATAAAGTTCGATAAAATTTGATCGATCGACACCATAAAGTTCAAGATTGTTGTTATACCTAACTGAATAATGATATAAACCGCGTATCCGGTTACACCCATAGAAGCAGCATAAAAGATTTGTACTCGAAAGATAAAACATATAAACAGGATTAAAGTGATCGCTTGCAGCAGAGGGGCGATCGATTTTGTCACGGAGTAGCTATTTAGGAAGAAAGAGAACTGGGACATAAACAAAGAAGAAAATAGCAAATGGTATTTGTAGCTTTTGATTGGGAATCGAAAAACAATTAATATAAATATGAAAGTTGATAAAAACTCGATCGCCGATACAAGTAGAGTGATCGTGTCATGCATGTGGAAAACGACTCCTTGTTTGTTGTGCCTACTATCCTGATAACATTCTACAATACGATTACCATGATAGAAAAGTGAAAATTTTCCTGAACTACCCGAAACTCCTTCCGAATCAGGTATTTAGACCGAAAATTCTAATCTGTTTGCACCATCTGCGCTGAGTACGGTGAAAACTATATATAACATTACAATCCTTTCTAGATGGTGACAAGTCCGTTAGAATTAAAAGTCTTAGGAAAATGGTTTTATACAAACCAAGCAAAGAAAGCGCGTCCACGGAAGTCGGACGCGCTTTCATCGAAGTGACGGATCATAAAATCGGGATGAGGACAGAAAACTCCATTCCTTGATCGGGAATGCTGTTAATTTCCAGTTTTCCCTTGCATTTTTTCAAAAGTTCCTGAACAATCGACAAGCCCAGTCCGCTATGATTGGAATCTTTTGTCGTATATCCGATTTTCAGCATGTTTCTTAATTCGTCCTGCGACACCGCATGCCCGGAATTCCGAACGGTAAAACGGAAATTGTCGCCTTCCCGGCACCCTTCCAGAATAACCAGCCTCTGTTCGGGCGGAAGATGTTGCACCGCGTCGAATGCGTTGTCGACCAGATTCCCCAGCACTCTAACCAAGTCGATCGAGTTGATCGACAATTTCGTGTTTTTCAAAGACTGTATGGCATATTCGAATTTAACATGAAGTCCGATGGATTGTGAAGATTTGGCTTTCAAAAAAGCGGCGATCGCAGGATTTCCAACGGCGATTATTTCGTTAATCTCCTGGATATCGCCCAAGAGTTCTTCGGCATATTCAAGGAGCTCCTTGTTTTTATTCATTTTAACCATCGAATGAATAACTTGGACGTGGTTAAGAAAATCGTGACGTTGTCCGCGAACGACCGTGAACATGCTTTCGATCTCCTGGATGTAGTGATCCTGGGTCATTTGAATGGCTTGCGATTTGGCTTCGGCAACGGCTTTTATGGCCATCAGGCATACACCGATGGTTGTGAAGCTGATAACGGTCAGATAGGAAACGTTTGTAAAGACGTTTTCCCCTTCCAAGGTCGTTCCGGTTACCAGTATTAAAAAAAGAAGAGCAGCTTGAATGCTGACGAGTGTGAATAACCAAAAAAGAGGACTTTTCTTTCTGCCCTTTATGAACCCAAACAATTTATGTCCCAGATCCGTATCGTTTTTAATCCAGACCGAGCTTACCCGGTAACATGCGATAAATATCGGAAGGCAACCGATAATCATAAGGTAAGGGTACCTGAGAATTTGTTCCCGATCCATAAAGGATAACAGAATGCCTACCGTCAGCATCTCCGAGAAGTTGTATCCGACGTAGGTAACCAATGCGGTCTTAAATAATAACGAGATTTTTGTTTTCCTGAAACAAATCAACAACATAACAACGAGGCTGGCAATAAATTGAACGAATTGAACGCTTGGCGGGGACTTGAAAATCATCCCGAAGTTGGCCAAAATGGACTGTCCCAACGCGAAGAAAAGTAACGATCGGGTATTCTTTGCTTCGGGCATTCCCCAGAAAGCCATGCCGAAGCGGATATAGACGAAGCACGCAGGCGTTGAGTACAAGAAAGTGACGGTAAGGAATTTAAGCAGCTCGGACCACATAGACTAGGCCCCTTTTTGCGCGGATCATATTATACGACAAAATTCTACAACTCCATTTAAAAATAGTGTCGAATTTTCTTTGTGAAATTCTAGTTCTACTCTACATGCCCCTCAAGATATTAGCAAGACCTTGCAAATAAAAAAATCCCCTGCCATGACGGGAACCTATTAGGTCTCCAGTCATGGAGGGGCTTATCGATCAACCAGCGCGGGCCGGGTTATTTCGCATGGTAGGCAATCAAACGGTCCAGCTCACTGGCGATCACGGCCGGTCCTCTGGCGAGGTCGGCGGACGAGAATCGCAGCACCTGCTTGCGTTCGTCCAGCTCCATCGCTTCTTCGAGGAAACCGAACAAGCCGCGGGCGCGGCGGTCGACTTCGATCAGCACATCCACGCCGTGGGCGTTCGGGAAGAAGACAAGCTCCAGTTCGTCCAGACGTCCGCGATAGGCGGGAGAAGGAGCGAATTCGAACTCTTGCACGAACGGAAGGTCCCGGCCCAGGGTAGGGCTGTATTCGTTTTCCGTCTTGCGCAGACGGAAGCCCAGATGATGAACGGCTTCGAGGACCGTGCGAACGCTCGGATGCGGATGAACCTGAACATAGTCGTGATCGGTCGGATCAAGCGCGTTGTCGATGTCAAGAGAGGTTTTCAGCCATACCGGCGTGCGGCCGATGGTCGTAGGCGTCTCCGGCGGGAGAGTGAACTGAAACGGAACCTGGATCGTCTCGCCGGGCCCGACGGTTATCGGTTCCGATATCCTGAACCGGCGAATGACGCAAGTCTCCGCTATTTTTTTATCATCGCTCTCACGGATATATTGGGTCATCAGTTGAAGATAAATGCTGGACACTTGCTGCTCGACATGGCCGCCCTGGATGACGACGACGCCTCGAACTTCTTCGCCCGGCGTCAGTTGATCGGACTCGAGCCGGGTGTCTACCTGCGAACTGCCGATACCGACGCTGGCCAGCATACGTTTGAACAGAGACATGATAGGCGCTCCCTCCGCGTGACAGAGAATATGGAATGAAAATTTCCTTAATTTACTATAACAGAGTGCGAAGGCTGGAAGCAAAGCCGATTTTGCTGTACTATTGCAAGAAACGGCAACGTTATTACCGGATCTGACGTCGGAAGGCGGGCATGGCATGGAGGAAGGATTTTTGTCGGCAACGAAACACGAGTCGATACTGAAATATATCGAGAGCCTGGCGGTCGGAACGAAAATATCGGTGCGGAAGATCGCCAAGGCGATGGATGTCAGCGAAGGAACGGCTTACCGGGCGATCAAGGAAGCGGAAAATATCGGGCTCGTCAGCACCCGGGAGAGGATCGGAACGGTTCGCGTCGAGCGGAAGCGGTCCAATATCGACAAGCTGACGTTCGCCGAGGTCGTCAACATCGTGGACGGCGATGTGCTGGGCGGCAAATCGGGGCTGACGAAGACGCTGAGCAAATTCGTGATCGGCGCGATGGAGATTGACGCGATGGTCAAGTATATCGAGGCAGGCTCCCTGCTGATCGTCGGCAACCGGGAGCAGGCCCACGCCAGGGCGCTGGAGGAAGGCGCGGGCGTTCTGATCACGGGCGGATTCGGCGCGAGTCCGGCGATCCGGAAGCTGGCGGACGAGCTGGGGCTGCCTCTGATCTCGTCGAGCTACGATACCTTTACCGTCGCTTCCCTGATCAACCGCGCCATCTACGACCGCCTCATCAAGAAAAAAATTATGCTGGTGGAAGACCTGATGCGGCCGGATGCCAGGCACTATTCGTTGAAGGCGACGCATACGGTCCGCGATTGGGAGAAGCTTCTGGAGGAAACGGAGCATAGCCGCTTCCCCGTCGTGGACGAATGGAATCGGGTGATCGGCATGGTGACCGCCAAAGACGTGCTGCATGGCGATCCGGACCAGCCGATCGAGAAGTTTATGACGAAGACGCCGCTTACCGTTACGCCGCAGACGTCGGTCGCGTCCGCGGCCCATCTGATGGTGTGGGAAGGCATCGAGCTGCTGCCCGTCGTGGACGCCAAAGGGAAGCTGATCTCCGCGATCAGCCGCCAGGACGTGCTGAAGGCGCTGCAGTACAGCCAGAAGCAGCCGCAGATCGGAGAGACATTCGAGGATCTGATTATGGCGGAGTTCGAGGAAGAGCGCGACGAGAACGGAGCGGTTCAATACCGCGGCGTCGTTACGCCGAGGATGACCAACCGGCTCGGCACGGCTTCGGAAGGGGTGCTGACGACGCTTATGGCGCAGGCGGCTTACGGTGCCCTCGGCCACGTGCGCAAGAGCGATCTCGTGCTGGAGACGATGTCGAGCTATTTCCTGCGGCCGCTGCAGATCGATTCGGAGATCATCGTGAAGCCCCGAGTCATGGAGGCGGGACGCAAGTTCGGCAAGGCGGACGTGGAGATTTACAGCCAAGGCAGCCTGGCGGCCAAATCGATCCTGGCGGCCCAGGTGATCGATCACGGATAACGGCCGCCGATCCGAGGGGGAGACGCTCCGAACCAGCGCCAGGAGTCGCGGCATTCGCCTTCAAGCGGCGGAAGAGGCAAAAATAAAAGACAACGGGCGGGAATGAGACTTTCCTGCCGGGTGTTGGCGCACCGAGGGATCGTCGGAGACGGACGTCAGGCGCGTCAGGCCTTCTTTATATAAAATATCGTTAACCCCATCGTTTTGCTCGTCCCGGATGCCGTTAGCGATACGAAATATCACTAACAAAGGGATCGGACAAGATGATTTGGGAAGTCTGGGGACTTGACGATATTTTATAACGCTAAACTCCGCTCCGGCAGACGGATTCCGGGTGATAGCGATAAAAAATATTGTTATCCGAGCCCAGCCGCCTATTCTCGCCTATTCAAGCAAAGCCGCCAGCTCCGCGAACGGCAGCTCGGACGCGCTGTCGATCAGTTTGAGCCGTTATCTATGCGGGCATGCTGTCAACGAGCCGCAGCCAGCGCCATTGTCCGGCGGCAGCCGGGTTGTCGGGTGTGTTCAATCGTCATCGGGCAGCCGCATGTAGGCGGAATAACTGCGCAGGCCGGCATACAGGTTGAAGACGCCGATTATGAGGAACACGGTGGCAACCGTGCGGCGCGTGCCGGTATCGACAAACAGAAAAAGCAGCGTGACGGCGGCGAAGATCAGCATGATGCCCATGCTGATGTTTGTTTTTGCGGCGCTGAGTCCTCTGGCTTTGCGCCCTTTCAGCCGGCGGGTGCGGATGCTGAAATAAACGGAGACGCAAGTGATCGCCAGCAGCAAGCCGAGCATGATGATCTGGATCCACATGATGAATTTCTCCTTCGAAGTGCCGACGGCCTTCCGGAACAGCCGGGCTCACCGAGTGAGCGGGTTGCCGGCAAGGGCAGCTCCATTCGGATGGTTCTCATTCAATTTATCGGTTTTTGCGGCAAAAATCAACGGCTCGTTTCCCCGCCGACGTGCGGCCGTGCGGTTACCCATACGCGCAGCTCGTCGTTCAGCACCGCGATGGTGCGCATCTCGACCAAATATTGCGTGCTGCCGACGATATAGATCCGCCGAATGATCTGTTCGATGATCTGGTCGTACTCCGGATTGCCCAAAATGCTGGCGGATTTGCCCTTGAACAGCTTCAGTTCCGCTTCGACCAGCCGTTTCAGCTCGTCGCGGGCAAGCTGGTCGAGCGCCGTGTCGTCGCGTGTTTCGACGCGCACGTCGATCTTGGTGACGACCGACCGTCGCGCGGTGAGCTTGCGGGCCGAGTCCAGGTCCTCCTTCAGCTTGCGGTTCTCGTCGATCAGCCGCAGATTGTCGCTCATGACCAGGCTGAAATTCAACTGGTAGGCGAGCATGATCGCGACCGCTCCGACGACGGAGCCGACCAGGAACAGGCCGAGTCCCTGAAGCCAGACGGACGTAGGATCGAAGCGGGGCACTCTCACGCGCGCAGTCCCCCTTCGCAGATCCACTCGATCAGCGCGGTTCCCATCTGCGCGCCCACGAACGCGCTGACGATGTAGAGAATTTGCCGGAACGCCGAATTCAGATAGCCTTCGGCCAGGTTGAATTCGATGATCCGGATCGGATCGATCGTTCCGCCGACGGCGGCGACCAGCGCCCATACTTTCACGTTGCGCGCGATCTCCAGCATATACGGAGCCGGAGGTTTAAACAGCAGGATCGACCACACTCCCGCAAGCAGAGAGGCGCCGAGCACCATGCCGAAGGCCACGAAAAAATTTTTCGTCAGGTCGGACAACAACGGAGCCATATAGCATCCATCCCTCTTGTACTGCGATTTCGAAAGCTTTCGGGTCCTCGGCCTCGCCGCCCGATCGGAGGAAGCCGGTCCCGCCAGGAAAAAAGCGGATTTGTACAAGTCTATGGGACATCCCGGCCCAACTATGCTACAATATTCAAAAAGAGAACGTATGTTTGATGGATCGGGGGCGAAGGACGATGAGCGGATTCGTCCATCTGCATGTGCACAGCGAATACAGCTTGCTCGACGGAGCCGCGAGAATTCAACAGCTCGTGCAGCGGGCGGCCGACATGGGGATGAAGGCGCTCGCGCTGACGGACCACGGAGTGATGTACGGGGCGATTCCGTTTTACCGGGCGTGCCTGGAACACGGCATCAAGCCGATCATCGGCTGCGAGGTCTATGTGACGGCCGGGTCCATGTTCGATCGCGGCCCCCGGCACGAGCAGCCCGTCTATCATCTGATTCTGCTCGCGAAGAACGGAACCGGTTACCGGAATTTGATGAAAATATGCTCGGACGCCCATCTTCACGGCTTTCATTACCGGCCGCGCACGGATCTCGAACAGTTGGCGAAGCACGGCGAAGGCCTGATATGCCTCAGCTCTTGCCTGCGCGGCGAAGTGCCGCAGCGGCTGCTGGAAGGCAATCGCGAAGAGGCGGTTGCGGCCGCGAAGCGTTACCGGCAAATATTCGGCGAGGATTATTACATCGAGCTGCAGGACCACGGCATGCTGGAGCAGCGCAAGCTGCTGCCCGAGCTGATCTCGCTCGCCCGCGAGCTGGACGTACCGCTTGTCGCGACAAACGACGTGCACTATCTGGAGCGGGAGGACAGCGAACTGCAGGAACTGCTGATGTGCATCGGCACCGGCAAGACGCTGGAGGACGAGGACCGGTTGAAAATCCACGGCGATCAGCTTTATCTCAAGAGCGAGGCCGAGATGGCGGAGCTGTTCGGCTACGTGCCGGAAGCGCTGGCGAATACGGTTGCCGTAGCCGATAAATGCAATCTCGTTCTGGAGCTGGGCAAACATATCTTGCCGTCGTACGAGCCGCTGCCCGAAGGGATGAACGCGGAGAGCTACCTGCGGGAGCTGTGCGAGGCCGGTCTGAAGGAGCGATATGGGCATCTGGACGAGTGGCGGTCGGAGGAAGGAAGACGGCGGCTGAACGAGCGGCTGGATTATGAGCTGGACGTAATCGCCCGGATGGGCTTCTCCGACTATTTCCTGATCGTCTGGGATTTTATCCGCTACGCGCACGAGAACGGCATCGCCACCGGACCCGGGCGCGGCTCGTCGGCTGGCAGTCTCGTCGCTTACGTGCTGCGCATTACGGACGTCGATCCGATCCGGCACAAATTGCTGTTCGAGCGTTTTCTCAATCCCGAACGGGTGACGATGCCGGATATCGATATCGACTTCAGCGACGAGCGGCGGGACGAAGTGATCCGGTACGTCGCCGACAAATACGGCCGGGACCGCGTGGCGCAGATCATCACGTTCGGGACGCTGGCGGCGCGCGCAGCGGTTCGCGACGTCGGCCGCGCGCTTAACGTGCCGTACGCCGATGTCGACCGGGCGGCCAAGCTGATTCCGATGCAGCCGGGCATGACTTTGGAGGCGGCTCTGCGGCAGTCGCCGGAGCTGCGGGCGATGGCCGAGCGTGGCGGCAAGACGGGCGAGATGCTCAAGTTCGCGCGCAAGGTGGAGGGGCTGCCGAGGCACGCGTCCACCCACGCGGCCGGCGTCGTAATCTCCCGAGAAGCGCTGACCGAATTCGTACCGCTGCAGGAAGGCAGCGAGACCGCTCCGCTGACGCAGTACCCGATGGAGCATCTGGAAGCGGTCGGCCTGCTGAAGATGGATTTCCTCGGTCTGCGCAACCTGTCGATCATCGAGCGCACGCTGAAATTCGTGAGGGACCATCTCGGCGTCGAGGTATCGTTCCGGGAAGCGATGGACAACGATCCGCTCACCTACGGGATGCTGGGGCGCGGGGACACCACGGGCGTGTTCCAGTTGGAGTCCGCCGGCATGAGGCGGGTGCTGCGGGAATTAAAGCCGAGCGGATTCGAGGATATCGTCTCGGTGCTGGCTCTGTACCGTCCGGGGCCGATGGAGTTTATACCGAATTATATCGCCGCCAAGCACGGCAGGATGGAGGTGCGGTATCCGCATCCCGATCTGGAGCCGATTCTGAAGGATACGTACGGGATTATCGTCTACCAGGAGCAGATCATGCAGATCGCCTCGCGGATGGCCGGATTCACGCTGGGCGAAGCCGATCTGCTGCGCCGCGCCGTCAGCAAGAAGAAGCGCGAAGTGCTGGACGAGCAGCGCGGGCGCTTCGTGCAGGGAAGCGTCCGCATGGGATATTCGGAGACGGACGCGCATACCGTGTACGACATGATCGTGCGGTTCGCGGACTACGGCTTCCCGAGGGCGCATGCGGCCGCTTACGCGGTGCTTGCGTTCCAGACGGCTTATCTCAAGGCGCATTACCCCGTTCCGTTTATGGCTTCGATGCTGGCTTCCGTCATGGGCAATCAGCGCAAGCTGGCCGAATACATCGAGGAGTGCCGGCGCACGGGCATCGAGGTGTTGCCTCCCGACGTCAACGAGAGCGGCGTCGGCTTCACGCCGGTGTTCGTCGGGGACGGCAAAGGCGCGATCCGCTTCGGGCTTGCGGCGATCAAAAACGTCGGCCATCATGCGATCGAGTCGATCCTTCAGGAACGCAAGGAGAAGCCGTTCGCTTCGCTGATGGACTTCTGCCGCCGCGTCGATCTTCGCGTGTGCAACAAGCGGGTCATCGAATCGCTGATTCAAGCGGGAGCCTTCGACCGGCTCGGCGGACATCGCGCCCAACTGATCGCGGCGCTGGACGAGACGGTGGAGGCGGCGGTCAAATGGCGCAAGGAGAGGGACGAGTTCCAACTGCATCTGTTCGGCTTCCACGAGGACGACTCGTGGGAGACGCCGCTGCCCGAGGTTCGTCCTTATGATCATAACCGGCGGCTGGAGCTCGAGCGGGAGCTGCTCGGCATGTATTTGTCGGGCCATCCGCTTGACGGTTGGCAACGCGTGCTGGAGCATCCCGAGCTGGACGAACTGCACCTGCTCGCCGAGTCCGGCAAGGACGGGCAGATCGTTATTACGGCAGGCATGATCGTCTCGGTCAAGCCGATCGTCACCCGCAAGGGGCAGCAGATGGCGTTCGCCGAGCTGGAGGATCGCGTCGACCGCGCGGAGCTTGTGCTGTTTCCCGAGCTGTGGCGCCAGACGGGCGAGCGGCTCGCCAAGGGCAGCTTGTGGCTGGCCGTCGGCCGCCTGCAGATTCAGGAGGAAGGGCCGGTCAAACTGGTCGGCGAGCGGTTGTATCCGCTGGACGAATCCCATCCCGACGCGCTGGAGCAGGCGCTGTTGGCGGCGCGCTCGCTCGCGGCCCGGCCGCAGCGGACCGGCGGCGGCACGGGATCGGGGCAGCGCCGTCCTTACGGGCGGGAGGCCGGCCCCTCCTCGCCTATGACGGTTGCCGCCGGGACACGATCGCCCGCCGCCGGCTCCGGCCGTCCCCGGCTTTACGTGCGCGTCGCGCCGGATATGGAGGAGCCCGGCCGGCTGAAGCAGCTTCAGCGGCTGCTTCAATCCTCGCGCGGCACGGTGCCGGTCGTGCTGTATTACGAGCGCACCCGCCGCGCCGTGGAGCTGAATCCGGCGTACAACGTCCAGCCGGGAGAGGAACTGCTCCGGGCCGTCGAGAAGTGGATGGGGCCCGGCTCCGTCCGCGTGAAATAACTGGCACATTTGCAGCGGTATCCGCATACGCTGATAGAACCACGGCCAAGCCGCATATCGAATGCGGCCGGACGCGGGGAGGGGCGGTCCCCGAGGCTTGTCCCTCGAATCGGCGGGAGGAATGCGGATGGATACGCAATCCGTGATCGAATTGCTGGAAAGTCGGGGCGTGACCGTCCGGGAGGTGGCGTCGATTGTGCTGCGGCTTCAGCAGCCGTACAATGCGTCGCTGACCCTGGCGGATTGCGAGGAGAGCGTGCGCCATGTGCTCGGCAAGCGAGAAGTGCAGTATACGCTGCACACCGGCATCGCCTTGGACATCATGGCGGAGCGGAAGCAACTTCCGGAGCCGTTGCAGTCGATCCTGGAGCGGGACGAGTCGCTCTACGGCGTCGACGAGACGCTGGCGCTCGGCATTACGAGCGTCTACGGCATGATCGGCTTGACAAGCTTCGGATATCTGGACAAGGAGAAGATCGGCATCATCCGAAAGCTGAACGAGGACCATCGCCGCATTCATGTGTTTCTGGACGACCTCGTGGCCGGACTGGCGGCAGCCGCTTCCGCGCGGATCGCCCATCGGGGCGGCGAATCGGCCGGAAGCGCCAAGTTGCGCCGGCCGGATGCCTGAACACGGCCCGCCTGCTCGCGGCCGTGTCCGGAAAACGGCGGGGCGTCTCCGGTCCGGCGGTATGAAACGGCGCAATCGTCCTGAAGGAGCCGGACGGCTGGGCCGTTTCTTCATGCCGAGGGATTTTTTAAGGCCGAAGTCGATGGGTGTCGCCGAGACGCGTCTATCGGCCTCGAATGCTGGCGGAAGAAAGGGAATGGCCGGTTCCGGCGGCATCGGCCTCCGTCCGAATGTCGATTTGTCGGACAAGCCGCGCCGTCTCCCGATGGCCCGAGTTCGCGCCATTCTTGCGGCCAAAAGCGGGAATATGCTATCATTTATCTATTGCGTATAGACGCTTGAACGGTTGGACAATCCAATATGTTGCGCCATGAAAGAGAGAACGTCCGGGAGGTTTCGGATCAGGCATGTGGACGGTTATATACATCGCACCTACGGCGAAAATCGCGGACAGAATCAAGCAAAGGCTTACGGAAGAAGGGTTTTTGGTGCAAGTGCGGGCCATTAACGTCACGAAGCAGCAATATGAGATTCTCGTTCCGGAAGGCGAACTGGACGAGGTACAGGAAGTGCTTAGCGAAATCCTGCATCGCTGAAAAATTCATCGTGCGAGGTGGCATCGTTGTCTATCAAGGATTTGTTTCAGAAGAAACGCAAGTATGCAACCGTACCGACGGAACGGCTCGCCGAGCGGGATGCGGAGAATGCGGACGAGCGGCCCCGCCGCCCGGAAGTGCCCGAAGGGCTCATGAACAAGTGTCCGCGCTGCGGCACGATTCTATATAGCAAGGAACTGGAGAAAAACCTGAAAGTTTGTTCGTCCTGCTCCCATCACTTCAAGCTTGGCGCCTGGGAACGGGTCGAGATGCTGATGGACGAAGGCCGCCTCTTCGAGTTCGACGAGCACTTGGAACCGGTGAACCCGTTGAATTTTCCGGGCTACGACGAGAAGCTGGCCAAGGCCCAGGCCAAAACGGGGTTGAAGGAAGGGGTCGTGACGGGAGAAGGCACTATCTGCGGGCAGCCGGTCGTGCTCGCGGTGATGAGCTTCGAGTTTTTTGCAGGCAGCATGGGTTCGGTCGTCGGGGAGAAAGTAACCCGGGCGGCGGAACGCGCGCTGGAGAAAAAAGTGCCGTTGATCATTTTCTCCACGTCGGGCGGAGCCCGCATGCAGGAATCGATCTTCAGCCTGATGCAGATGGCGAAGACAAGCGCGGCAATCGCACGGTTTCAGGAAGCCGGCGGGCTGTACATATCGGTCATTACCGATCCGACGTACGGCGGCGTGTCGGCAAGCTTCTCCATGCTCGGAGATTACATCTTCGCCGAGCCCGGAGCGGCGTTCGGCTTCGCGGGTCCGGTCGTCATCGAGCAGACGATCCGCCAGAAGCTGCCGGACAAGTTCCAGACGGCGGAATTTAACCTGCAGCACGGACAGTTGGACCGCGTGGTGCACCGAAAAGAGCTGAGAACGATTCTCGGTAAAATTCTGGAAATGCATGCGCCGGTTGCCGAAGGGGGAGTGGCACATGGCGGGTGAAATGCAATTCGAACGGCCGTTGGTCGAGCTTCGCGCCAAGATCGAGGAGCTCAAACGGTTCGGCGTCGAGAAGCAGATCGACTTCACGGAAGAGATTGCCCGGCTGGAAGAGCGTTACGCCAAGCTGGAGGAAGAACTGTACGGCAATCTGACCGCGTCGCAAAAAATGCAGTTGGTGCGCCATCCGCAGCGCCCGACCACGCTGGATTACATCCAATTGATTTTCACCGATTTTATCGAATTGCACGGCGACCGCCTGTTCGGAGACGACAAGGCGATCGTCGGGGGCATCGCGCGCCTGAACGGCCGGCCCGTAACCGTTGTCGGCCATCAGAAGGGCAAGGATACGAAGGACAACCTCGCCCGCAACTTCGGCATGCCTCACCCGGAAGGATTCCGGAAGGCGCTTCGCCTGATGAGGCAAGCGGACAAATTTCGCCGGCCGATCATCGCGTTTATCGACACGACCGGCGCATACCCGGGCAGCGCAGCGGAGGAGAGGGGCCAATCGGAAGCGATTGCCCGCAATCTGCTGGAGATGTCCGGCTTTGGCGTGCCGATCGTCTGCGTCGTGATCGGCGAAGGCGGAAGCGGCGGCGCGCTGGCATTGGGCGTCGGCAATCGCGTGCTGATGCTGGAGAATGCCATTTACTCCGTCATTTCGCCCAACGGTGCAGCCTCGATCCTGTGGAAAGACGCTTCCAAGGCCGACCAGGCCGCAGAGTTGATGAAAATAACGGCGAGCGACTTGTACGAATTCGGTATTATCGATGAGATTATACCCGAGCCCAAGGGCGGGGCCCAGCGTTCTTACGAACGGCAGGCCGAACTCGTCAAGGAAGCGCTGGTGCGTCATTTGCAGGAGCTGAGCTCCATGACGCCGGAGCAGCTTCGCGACGACCGTTACGGCAAGTTCCGCCGGATGGGCCGATATCAACTTCGTCAGATCAGCCAGGAGGAAGCAGAAACCCATGCGTAAAACCAAAATCGTCTGTACAATTGGACCGGCGAGCGAGTCCGTCGACATGCTCCGCAAGATGGTTCAGGCGGGCATGAACGTCATGCGCCTCAACTTTTCCCACGGGGACTACAACGAGCACGGAACCCGAATCCGCAATCTGCGCCAGGTTTGCGAGGAGTTGGGCGCCACCGTCGCCATCCTGCTCGACACCAAGGGGCCGGAGATTCGCACCGGCTCGTTCAAGACGGATACGGTCGATCTGGTTCAAGGCGGAACCGTTACGCTGACCACGGAGCAGATCGTCGGCGACGCCAGCCGTTTTTCCGTTACTTATCCGGATCTGCCGAAAGACCTGAACGTCGGTTCGACGGTGCTCATCGACGACGGCTTGATCGAGCTTCGCGTCGAAGCGATCGAAGGAACCGAGATCCATTGCCGTATTTTAAACGGCGGCACCATCAAACAAAAACGCGGCGTCAACGTCCCCGGCGTCAAGACGTCGTTCCCGATCCTGAGCGAGAAAGACCGGCAGGATATCATCTGGGGGATCGGCCAAAACGTCGATTTCATCGCGGCTTCCTTCGTCCGCCGGGCGAGCGACGTCCTGGAGATCCGCAGGCTGCTGGAGGAGCATAATGCGGCGCATATCCAGATTATCGCGAAGATCGAAAACCAGGAAGGCGTCGACAATCTGGACGAGATCCTGGAGGTTGCCGACGGCCTGATGGTCGCGCGCGGCGACATGGGCGTCGAGATTCCGGCCGAAGAAGTGCCGCTCGTGCAGAAGCGCATGATCAAAAAATGCAACAAAGCCGGCAAACCGGTTATCACGGCTACGCAAATGCTCGATTCGATGCAGCGCAATCCCCGCCCGACCCGCGCGGAAGCGAGCGACGTCGCCAACGCCATCTTCGACGGCACGGACGCGACGATGCTGTCCGGCGAGTCCGCTCAGGGCAAGTATCCGGTGGAATCGGTGCTGACGATGGCCCGGATCGCGGAGAGAGCGGAAATGGCGCTCGAGCACCGAGAGCTGTTCATCAAACAAAGCAACCTGCAGCCAAATTCCGTGACGGAAGTCATCAGCCAAGCGGTCGCCAACTCGGCTCTCGATCTGGACGCCGCCGCCATCCTGACGGCGACGGAGAGCGGATATACCGCGCGGATGGTATCCAAATACCGTCCGAAGGCGCCGATCATCGCCGTTACGCCTAACGACTCTGTCATGCGCAAGCTCAGCCTCGTCTGGGGCGTGCTGCCGGTCAAAGGGCAAATCGTCGAGAGCACGGACAACATGTTTGAGATGGCCGTGGAGGCCGGATTGTCCAAAGGCCTGCTCAAGCTGGGAGACACGGTGGTCATCACCGCGGGCATCCCGGTCGGACGCTCGGGCACGACGAATTTGATCAAGGTGCATCAGATCGGCGAGATGCTGGGGAAAGGCCAGGGCATCGGTTCGCAGACGGCGAGCGGACAAGTCGTGGTCGCCCGCAGCGCGGCGGAGGCGATCGCGAAAATGCGCGACGGCGCCATCCTCGTTACGATCTCGACCGACAAGGAATATATGCCTGCGATCGAACGCGCGTCGGCGCTTATCACGGAGACGGGCGGAATCACGTCCCATGCCGCGGTGGTCGGCCTGAACCTCGGCATTCCGGTAATCGTCGGCGTCGAACGCGCGACGGAGCTTCTTAAGGATGACGCCACCGTGGCGGTTTATCCGGAAGTCGGCGTCATTTACACCGGCGGCGCAAAAGTGCTCTAAGCTTGATAACGATTCGAGAGGAAACCCGCTGCGATCCGGAAGGACGCCGCGGGTTTTTATACTTGCAAGACGGGAGTGTGAACGCGTATGCACGTCAAGACTCGCCAGCATCGCCTGAGGGTGCGTTATCAGGAGACCGACCAGATGGGAGTCGTCTATCACGCCAACTATTTAAACTGGATGGAAATCGGGCGGACGGAATGGATTCGGGCGGAGGGCCTTCCCTACCGGCGATTGGAGGAACGGGGGCTGCTGCTGCCGGTTGTGGACCTGCAAGTGAGCTACAGGCACCCGGCGCGCTACGACGATATCGTTGAAGTGCACACGCGCGTTACGGGTTATTCGCGCGTGAAGCTCGAATTCGAATACGAGATTTGGCGGGTAGACGGAGCGGAGGAATCCGGGGAGGAACGGAGCGTCCTGCTGCTGACGGGTTTGACCCGCCACATCTGGATGAACGCTTCGTGGAAGCCCTGCCGAATCGACAAGGAAGCGCCGGAGCTGTACGCGATCCTCGTCGAATCGGGAGGGCGGGACATTTAGCCGGCCGGCTTCGTTCCGGCGGCCGCGTTGAACTTCGTTCGCGCGCTTAGCAGCCTCGTCACGTCCTCGGCCGGAAGCGGCCGGGAGTAATAGTAGCCTTGCGCCTCTTCGCATCCTTGTTCCAACAAATACGCCGCCTGCTCGCTCTTCTCGACCCCTTCGGCCACGACGTTCAGGCGAAGGTTCCGGGCCAGGGCGAGGATCGTGGTGACGATCGATTTGTTTTCGTGGTTGCGGCCGATGTCGGTCAGGAAGGAGCGATCGATCTTGAGCGAATCGAGCGGCAGTCTTGACAAATAGCTGAGCGACGAATACCCGGTGCCGAAGTCGTCGATCGATACGCGGATTCCGTGCGCTTTCAGCGTCTGCAGAACCGCACGACGGCCCCGAATCCTCGGCGACGGGAATAAAATGCGCGGGCGATACTTCCCCGAGCTCCTGGTTGCTCCAGCGCAGCAGCGCCTCGAAGCCGACGATGCTCACGTCCGATACGCGGACTTTCGGTTGATAGTGCAAATAAAGCTCGTTCCTCTCCAAGGCGCGCTTCAACTGCGTGATCAGCGTGAGACGCGTCATCGACGACGCGTTCATCTCGTCCCTATAGATTCGATACGTGTTACGGAGCTGCTTGGCGGCATGCATGGCCGTATCCGCGTTTTTCATCAGCGTCGGCGCGTCCCTGCCGTGCTTCGGATAAACGGCCGCGCCAAAGCTGGCGCTGATGTGAATCTCCAGCCCGTTCACCGAATAAGGCTCGTTGACCGCGTTCAGGATGCGCTCGGCAATCTCGCCGACATGCCGGTCGTTTCGCACGGGGTACGCGATGACGCCGATCTCGTCGCCGCTGATCCGGGCCGCGCACCATTCGGGCGGGCACAGGGAGAGGACGCGGTCCGCAACGATGTTCATGAGACGGTCGCCCACCTCGTGACCGTAGCTGTCGTTAACGGAAGTGAAGCGGTCCAGGTCCATGGACAGCACCGCCAATTGCATATCCTGTCTTCGCGCCTCTTGAATGGCCTTGTCGAGCTGCCAGCGGAAGACGCTTCGGTTGGACAGGCCCGTCTGGGCATCGACAAAAGCCAGCCTGCGAAGTCTCTTCGTCAGCGACCCCAGCAGAATGACTAGGCAGAACAATCCGACGGCGACCATAACCGTCGTGTAGCTCTGCCACGGATAGCCGCCCGCCGCTCCGTATCCGAGGATGATGGCGAATCCCGCCGCCGAGACCAGGGCGGAGATGCGCGAGCCGTAATGGCCCGCATACAGCGCGGCGACAACGAGCAGCATCCACACCGGCGCGGAGCCGTACTGCCAGGCAGGAACGACGAGAATCGCGGCGAACAACGCCAGATCGGCTGCGGCGGCAGGCAATAGAGGCGGATCGACGCCGGACGGCTGGCGGGTGCGATATTTGCAGCTCCATAGCAGGAACAACGTCCAGACCATCGAACAGGCGATCAGGATCATCAGCCAAACGGCCGAGGAAGACGGCAATTGGCTTGGATAAAACGCATAGGGGAGCAGCAGCGCGGGAATTGAGCCGTGTCCGGCTGCAAAAATCCAACGGGAGCTGTTCATAAGGTTTAACCGCTTTCTGCGAAGTTTATCGCGAATGTTGTATACGGCGAAAGTGTAAGCGTTTTACAAAAAAAGATACAATTTATGATACCTGATTTTTCATTAGTTGGCTACTGCTTCTTCCGCGGCGTTCGACTTTATTCGCGAGATGGCGTCGAAATTTGGCGGGTATGTTAATATTGGATTAACAATACGATGAAATAATAGGGGTAGCTTTGCGGAACCATAATGTGGGGGCTGAAATCATGGCGAATTTCCAAAAGGAAACGACACACCGTTACATTAACCGCGATCTCAGTTGGATCGAGTTCAACCGGCGGGTGCTCGAAGAGGCCCAGGACAGCTCCACTCCGCTTCTCGAGCGGGTGAAGTTCCTGTCGATCGTCTCGACGAATCTGGACGAATTCATGAGCGTCCGCGTGGCCGGATTGATGGACCAGATCCGTGCGGGTTATACGAGACGGGACTTTACCGGCTACGCTCCGCAGAGCCTGCTGCGCCGGATTATGAAGCGCGCCTCGCGCATGGTGTCCGACCAATATCGGACGTATCGGGATTTATTGCGGTGTTTGGCTCGGGAAGGGCTTGTTTTTACCGCTTATGACGATTTGAATCCGACGCAACAAAACGCGATGGATCAATATTACCATGACCTCGTGTTTCCGGTGCTGACGCCGATGGCCGTCGACCAAAGCCGTCCTTTTCCGCTGGTACATAGTCTGAACATGTATTTGGCGGTTGTGCTTCGGCCGCAATCGGACGGCGGCGAACGGGCGCCGGCTGGGGCGGAAGCCGTTCCGGAGGATGAAGATCTGCTGTTCGCGATCCTTCAGGTCCCGTCCAACCTGCCGCGTTTCTTGCCCGTCCCCGCGCGGGGCAACAGCAAAAAGCGCGAGTTCGTGCTGCTGGAGGATCTGATCAGCCATCATATCGGGACGCTGTTCAGCGGCTATGAGCCGCTTAGCGTGGAGCCGTTCCGGTTGACCCGCAACGCAGATCTCTCGTTAAACGAAGAGGGAGCGGAAGATTTGCTGGAGGAGATCGAGAAGGAACTGCGCCGCCGGAGATGGGGGGCGCCTGTCCGTCTGGAGATCGGCCGGGACGTGCATCCGTACGCGCTGCAGATGCTTCAGGAAGAATTCGAGCTGGACGAAGCCAACGTGTTCTCGATCGACGGGCCGCTTGATTTAAGTTATTTCATGAAATTCGCCGCGTCGGTTCAGGGATACGAGCACCTTCGATTCCCCCGTCTGGAGCCGGTTTATCCGAAGGAGCTCGATTTCGAGGACCGGGATATGTTCTCGATTTTGCGGGAGAAAGACGTGCTGGTGTATCACCCGTACGAATCGTTCGACGCGGTGAACGACCTGATCGTGGAAGCCGCATCCGATCCGCGCGTGCTGGCGATCAAAATGACGATGTATCGCGTGAGCGGCGACTCCTTGATTGTGCGCTCGCTTGCGCGGGCGGCGGAGGCGGGCAAGCAGGTGACGGTTGTCGTGGAGTTGAAGGCCCGCTTCGACGAGGAACGCAACATCGCATGGGCCCGACAGTTGGAGAAAGCGGGCTGCCACGTCGTCTACGGTCTGGTCGGGCTCAAGACGCACGCCAAAATCATCCTGGTCGTGCGGCAGGAGCAGGACGGTCTTCGGAGATACGTGCATGTCGGTACGGGGAATTACAACGACAATACGGCCAAGCTGTACACCGACGTCGGCTTGTTTACGGCCGATCCCGTCATCGGCGAGGATGCCTCGATGCTGTTCAACGAGGTGACCGGCTACGCCGAGCCGCAGAACCTGAAGCGGTTCTCTGTCGCGCCGACCAATCTCAAAAGCAGATTGTTCGCCCTGATCGACAGGGAGGCGGAGAATGCGCGTTCCGGCCGTCCCGCCCGGATCGTGGCGAAGATGAATTCGCTGTCCAACCAGGAGATGGTCGACAAGCTGTACGAAGCGTCGCAGGCGGGGGTTCGCATCGATTTGATCGTGCGCGGCGTATGCTGTCTGCGCCCCGGCGTTCCCGGGTTGAGCGAGAATATCACCGTCCGCAGCATCGTCGACCGGTTCCTGGAGCATTCGCGGCTGTTTTACTTCGCCAACGGCGGCCGCCCCGAGGTCTACTTGTCGAGCGCGGATTGGATGACCCGGAATTTGACGCGCCGGATCGAGCTGATGTGCCCGATCTCCGACCCGGAGCTGCGCACGATCGCCACGCAAATTTTGAACGTAAGCCTGCGCGACAACGTCAAGGCGCGGGAACTGAAGGCGAACGGCCAATATACGAGAGTGGAGATTGGCGACCAGGAGCCGTTCCGGAGCCAGTTCGCCGCTCAGGATATCTCGACGTGGAAGAAGCTGCCCGCGGAGGTTGTGCCGGCGGAGCGGTGATAAGGCGGCAGGGGCGAGGCAGCGAACCCCGCGAGAATCCGGCGTATGCAAGGGCTCGCCCCGAGGCATCCGTCGTTTGCAAGCGGAACTCCCCCGAGGAATTGTCGTGTGCAGGTGGAACATCAATCAAAATCGCCTGTGGAAGCCGGAATTTCGTGCAGCTTTCGCCCTTCCCAGGGAAAACCTCCGGGAACCGCCCATGCAGGGCGGCATCCGGAGGTTTTTGCCGTGCGGGCGCTTGTGCCGCATCGCTTCGCCGCCTGATGCGGAAAGGTGCCGATCGGGCACGACCACCGTTCAGGCGATGCGTATACCATATCCGAATCTCGCGGGCGGCTCCCTCCGACCTCGCGGCGACCACGCGTGCTGATCCGCGTTTTCAGGCCAATCGATTGGCGCCAATGTAGGCTCAACCCTGCGCCCCCTGTTCTAATCCTTTTTTCAAATGCAATTGTACACTCCAATTCTTCGAAAGCAGGGATTAACGTTCATTGGACTGCAAAAATACACTCCAAAAACTGAATTAGCAGGCAAAAACAACTTTTGTCGTACATGGAGTGTATATTTGCATTATAACTTCGCTGGGTCTCGTAAAATTCTGTAATGAAGTGTATTTTTGCACTTCACGTTCCCGTACCGCCTCTGCGCGGCAACTAAGCGGGACCCTCAATGGTTCGAACGCCGCCACCGCGCCGCCCACCGCACCACTCACCGCGCTGCCTACCGCACCATCCGCCTCACGCATCACGCACCGCACTTCGCGCTGCTCACGCGCCGCATACCACGCGGTCCACCGCGCCAACCACCGCACCGCCTATCGCGCCAACCACCGCACCCGCCCACCACGCGGTCCGCCGTCCGGCTCGGAAGCGGCGGCGCTCCGATCATGCCGTCCGCGATGGCCGGCCGAATCTGCCGCTGACGCAACAAAAAAAGCCGCGGCCACGCGATGTCGCGTTGTCCCGCAGCTTGAAAGCCCGCCTCGCCCCGGAGCGAGACGAATCTATTCCGCCGATCGCTTCCGTTTTTTGCCCGGCTTCTGCTGCTTGTCCCGGGTCTCGCGCAGAACAAGCTTGAAGCCCCATACTTTCTTGATCTCGGATCGCAAACTGCGCACCTCTCTCAGCTCGACTGACGTGTCGTGAGTGCTGTACAGATGCACTTGAAGCTGATCCGGCGTACGCGTCACCTCAATCTCCGAGACCGGCTGCGTACCGCTGCGGTCCAGCGCGACGGCCAGCCGGACAAGCGTGCCCAGCCGGGAGATCACGCCCAGGTCCTGATCCTGCAGGATGTCGCGGTGCGCTTGCTGAAGCTTCTTGGCCCGCCCTCTCGTCTTATAGGAAGCGATCAGCGCCGTCATCAGCACCTCGCGGTGCGACATGCCGTTCAGCCGGGAATGGGCGAGCATATAGAACGTATGCTTCGGATAGTCGTAGTAGCTGATGGCGATGCCGATCCGGTACAAGCGCGAAGCCGCATCCACGCACGAACGGAGCCGGGGGTCGCCCTCCTTGCCGAAGACGCCGTCGAACAGCTTGAGCGCCAGCTTGTTCACCTGGTCCGTATGCCGGACCGATACGGTCGGGTACAGCTTCAGCAGCGTATGGACGCTGCGCTGCAAGACATTATCGACAAGCGGGCGCTTCGGGTTGATCGTCTCGTAGAACAAACCGTCGCGCAGTCCGGCTCCGCTCACGACCAGCACCGTCGAGCCGAGGTGTTGCAGAATCGCATGAAGAATGGCAAATCCGGGAACAATCAAATCGGCGCGGTCGTCCGACACGCCGTCGAACTTTTTGCGCTTTTCGGCGCTCAGGGGCGCCAGCGTATCGATCCAGCCCCGGACTTGGGAAGGCTGAAGCTCGTACTGATGGGTGAGCGGCAAGCTGTAGCGGCGGCGGGCTTGGTCGATTTTGCACAGCGTGCGCACCGTACCGCCAAGGCCGATCAACGGCAGGCCGCGATTGGAAGCGCACCACGGATGCTTGCGAAGCGCCTCGTCCACCATCTTGCGGATTTCCTCCAGTTGTTCGGGCCGGACGGGTCCGTTCCCCGCCGCATACCGTTTCGCCGTGTTGACGCAGCCGAACGGAAACGAGACGCTGTGCAGCAGCTTACGGTTGCGGAACAGCGAGATTTCCGTGCTGCCCCCGCCGATATCGATAAGAAAGCCGTCCGCGATATCGGTCGTGTTGATCATGCCGAGAAAGCCGATCCGGGCTTCCTCCTCGCCGCTGAGAACCTCGATGTCGAGACCCGTCCATGCGCGCAGAGCCGCCACGATGTCGCGGCGGTTCGCCGCGTTCCGGATGGCGGCCGTGGCTACAGCCCGGATTCGCCCGATCCGGTTGGCGGCGCAGAGGCGCTTGAAGTGAAGGAGGACGTCCGCCAAGTAGCGGATATCCTCGATGCCCAGCGTGCCGTCCTCGCGAATCCGGTCGCTAAGCCGGGCAGATTCCTTGCTTTCATCGATGATCCGGTAGGCGTCCCCGTCCAGCAGTTCGTACAGCACAAGGCGTATCGAGTTTGATCCGATGTCGATAATGCCGATGCGTTCAGATTCGTTCATGGCCGCCTCCGATCGGGGTCGATTAGAATATATGGACATTGTAAATGAAACAAGCCGATGACCGCAACGTCCGGAGAAGCGGCCCGAATAGGAGCGGGAGACAGCGAGACGGAGCGACGGCTCGAAAGCGGACAATAAAAATGTTTTTCGCGCCGATAATGAAGTTTTATTTCGCTCAGAGTTTCTTTGCGGCCTTAAATGCTTTATCATTAATAGTATCTGTTGCAAGGCATGCAATCCCAGTTGGCCATTAAAGGAGAGAAAGACGATGACTGCTACTAAAGGTTTGGAAGGAATTGTTGCCGCCTCGTCCTCGATCAGCTCGATCATCGACGGCGTGTTGACCTATCGCGGGTACAACATCGACGACTTGGCCGAGAACGCAACGTTCGAGGAAGTGGCTTACCTGCTCTGGCACGGCAAATTGCCGACGCAGGCCGAACTGGATCAACTGATTGCGCAGCTTGGCGAATACGCGACCGTAGCGCCTGCCGTAATCGAACAAATCAAACTGTACCCGAAAGACACGAACTCGATGGCTGCGCTCCGTACGGCCGTGTCGAGCCTTGCTCTGTACGACGAAGAAGCGAACGACATGAGCGTCGAAGCGAACCTCCGCAAGGCCGTCAAACTGCAAGCCCAACTGCCCGCGGTCGTCGCCGCTTTCGCGCGCATCCGCCAAGGCTTGGAGCCGGTCGCTCCGAAAAAAGGCGTTGGCGTCGCGCACAACTTCCTGTATATGCTGACTGGCAAAGATCCCGATCCGGTAGCCGTTCGAGCGCTGGACAAGGCTCTCGTGCTCCATGCCGACCATGAGTTGAACGCTTCCACGTTCGCATCCCGCGTAACGGTCGCGACGCTGTCGGACATCTACTCCGGCGTAACCTCCGCGATCGGTGCTCTCAAAGGGCCGCTGCACGGCGGCGCCAACGAAGCGGTTATGGCGATGCTCGAGGAGATCGGCACGATGGACAACATCGAGCCTTACATCCAAAGGAAGCTGAACAACAAGGAAAAAATTATGGGCTTCGGCCACCGCGTCTACAAAAACGGCGATCCGCGCGCGAAGCATCTGCAAAAAATGTCCGCAGAGCTTGGAAAAATCACCGGCAATACGACCTGGTACGAGATGTCGGTCAAAATCGAAGAATTGGTAACGGGCCAAAAAGGTCTGAAGCCAAACGTCGATTTCTACTCGGCTTCCGTCTATACGTCGCTGGGAATTCCGCGCGACCTGTTCACGCCGATCTTCGCGATCAGCCGCGTATCGGGCTGGACGGCGCATATCCTGGAGCAGTATTCCGACAACCGTCTGATTCGTCCGCGCGCCGAATACGTCGGACCGACGAACCAGAAGTACGTTCCGATCGGCTCCAGATAATCAACAGGCTGCACCATACCTATTTATATCTCATGCAGGAGGAAGAGAATCCATCATGGCTCAATTCGAAACCTATTCGCTGCCGACCGAAGGCGAACGCATCACGATTGAAAACGGCAAACTGATCGTTCCGAACCATCCGATTATCCCGTTCATCGAAGGCGACGGCACGGGCCCGGACATCTGGCGCGCGTCCAAGCGTATTCTCGACGCGGCCGTGGAAAAAGCGTACAAAGGTGAGAAAAAACTCGCTTGGTACGAAGTGTACGCGGGTGAAAAAGCGTTCAACAAATTCAACAACTGGCTGCCGAACGACACCCTGACCGCGATCCGCGAGTACATCGTGGCGATCAAAGGTCCGCTTACGACCCCGGTAGGCGGCGGCATCCGCTCCCTGAACGTCGCGCTGCGCCAAGAGCTCGACCTGTACGTGTGCCTGCGTCCGGTTCGTTATTTCCAAGGCGTGCCGTCCCCGGTCAAACGTCCGGAACTGGTCGACATGGTTATTTTCCGCGAGAACACGGAGGACATCTACGCGGGCGTCGAGTGGCAGGAAGGCACTCCGGAAGTGAAGAAAGTGCTCGAGTTCCTGCAAAAAGAAATGGGCGTCAAAAAAATCCGCTTCCCGGAAACGTCCGGCATCGGCATCAAGCCGGTTTCCCGCGAAGGTTCGGAGCGCCTGGTTCGCGCCGCGATCGAATACGCGATCAAGCACGGCCGCAAGAGCGTAACGCTTGTGCATAAAGGCAACATCATGAAATTCACCGAAGGCGCGTTCAAAAACTGGGGCTACGAGCTGGCCGAGCGCGAATTCGGCGACAACGTGTTCACTTGGGCTCAATACGACCGCATCAAAGCCGAGCAAGGCACAGACGCGGCCAATGCGGCTCAAAAAGCGGCTGAAGCCGAAGGCAAAATCATCGTGAAAGACGCGATCGCCGACATCGCGCTGCAGCAAGTGCTGACGCGCCCGACGGACTTCGACGTCATCGCGACGCTGAACCTGAACGGCGACTACCTCTCCGACGCGCTGGCCGCTCAAGTCGGCGGCATCGGCATCGCGCCGGGAGCCAACATCAACTACGTCACCGGCCACGCGATCTTCGAAGCGACGCACGGCACGGCTCCGAAATACGCGAATCTCGACGTCGTCAACCCGGGCTCCGTCACGCTGTCCGGCGTCATGATGCTGGAGCATCTGGGCTGGCTGGAAGCGGCCGACCTGATCTACAAAGGCCTGGAGAAAACAATCGCCAACAAAACGGTCACTTACGACTTCGCGCGTCTGATGGAAGGCGCAACGGAAGTCAAATGCTCCGAGTTTGCCGACCTTGTCATCAAAAATATGGCTTAATTTCAACTGGAATTCAGCAGACCGTCCGCCTTGCGCGGACGGTTTTTTCCAAACCTTTGTTTACAGACCAATCCAGAGGAGGATTCTCATGGCAATCAGGCGAAAAAAAATTAGCGTAATCGGCGCGGGCTTCACCGGCTCGACCACCGCTCTTATGCTGGCCCAAAAAGAACTGGGGGACATCGTCCTGCTCGATATCCCGCAGCTTGAAAATCCGACGAAGGGCAAAGCGCTGGATATGCTGGAAGCATCGCCGGTGCAAGGCTTCGACGCCAACATCGTCGGCACGTCCGACTATGCGGATACGGCCGGCTCCGACGTCGTCATCATCACGGCCGGGATCGCTCGCAAGCCGGGCATGAGCCGCGACGACCTCGTCAACACGAACGCGGGCATCGTCAAAGCCGTCTGCGAGAACGTCAAGCGGACGTCCCCGGACGCCTACGTGATCATTCTCAGCAACCCGGTTGACGCGATGACGTATGTCGCGTACCGAACGCTGGGCTTCCCGAAAAACCGCGTCATCGGCCAATCCGGCGTACTCGACACGGCTCGCTACAACACGTTTATCGCCCAAGAGCTGAACGTATCGGTTGAAGACGTGCGCGGCGTCGTTCTCGGAGGCCACGGCGACGACATGGTTCCGCTCGTCCGCTACTCCAGCGCAGGCGGCATCCCGATCGAGAAGCTGATCCCCAAAGAGCGCATCGACGCGATCGTACAACGCACACGCACGGGCGGCGGCGAGATCGTCAACCTGCTCGGCAACGGCAGCGCCTATTACGCTCCGGCCGCGTCGCTGGTGCAAATGACCGAAGCGATCCTGAAAGACAAAAAGCGCATCATCCCGGTTATTGCCCTGCTCCAGGGCGAATACGGCTACGACAACCTTTTTATGGGCGTACTGGCCGTATTGGGCGGCGACGGCATCGAGAAAGTCATCGAGCTCGACCTGCTGCCGGAAGAAAAAGCGGCGCTGGACAAATCCGCTCAATCCGTGCGCAACGTCATCCAAATCGTTGCAGGCAGCGTCTAATCGGTTGCTGTCGAAGCGGCAAACGAAAAAACTCCGGTTTTGTCCCCGCAGACAAGCCGGAGTTTTTTGAATGTGAAACGAATTTGTCGTTCCATCGTATGTCAGATAGATGCTGATTTCGGGAGGCGGACGGAATGAAACTGTATTTCCGCGACAATTTTTTTAGCGCCGGCGTGACGGAGATTGTCGATGAGGTGCACAACCCCGCCGGAGAACTGAACTTGAAAAGCGCGTTTAATTCCGCGGTGGACGTCTACGATCCGGACGGCAAGCTGGCATGCAAGGGGGCCTTTCGGTTTTTCTCGTCCCGCTGGGAAGTGCGAGACGCCCGGGAGGAGACCCTTGGCGTGCTCCGGGCGCGCATGTCCTTTTTTAGGAAAAAATTCACCTACGATACGGAGGGGCGGGGCAGCTACGAGATCACTTCGCCTGCTTTTTCCCGCGAATATGAGGTTCGCGATTCGCACGGGCGCATCGTCGCGGAATTTCAGCGAGTCAACGGCTGGTTTGAATCAGGAGCGTATTGTCTGGACAACCGGTCGGATCGGTTGGGGGACTATGAGCTGGTCTGCGTCATTATGGGCATGAACAACCTGCACAAGTCGGCGATGACGGCGGCCGTGACTTGAATCGGACTGAAGCGCAACCGGTTTGCCGCGGAAAACAAAGCAGCCAGGGAGAAAACCCGGCGTATCTCTTCAAGGAGAGCGCCGGGTTTTTGCATGCGGCCATTTTATTCTCCGTTCTATATTGATAGTGATAATCATTATCATTTATTATGAATTTGCTTCGGTTTTCTTGAGAATGGTTCTCATCAAAATGCGTGACGGAGGGAAATTCCTTGGCAAAAGTGCTAGTGGTATATGCCAGCATGACGGGCAACACGGAGGAGATGGCGGAAGCGATCGTCGACGGACTGAAAGAGTCGGGGGCGGAGATTGTCCTGAAGTCGGTTCTGGACGCGAATGCTTCGGAAATGGCTCATTACGACGGCATCCTGTTGGGGGCCTATACATGGGGAGACGGCGAGCTGCCCGACGAATTTCTCGATTTCTACGAAGAGATGGATGAAGTCTCGCTGGAGGGGCGCAAAGCAGCTGCCTTCGGTTCGGCCGACTCCTCGTATCCGCTGTTCGGAGCGGCTGTCGACATCCTCACGGCCAAGCTGAAGCAGATCGGGGCGGAGATTGCGATGGAGGGGTTGAAGATCGAATTGTGCCCGTCCGAAGACGAGAAGGAGCATTGCCGGGCTTACGGGCGCAAGTTCGCCGAGAAACTCGCATGAAGATGTAAACCGGCTTCGGCGCGTGCAAGGGAGTGGAGGAGACATGGCCCAAGTGGTGCTGCTGGAGGATTACAAGCTGGAGGAATGGATTTCCCGGAGCGGTGAGACGAGGTGCGCGGCATGTGCGGGCAAGGCCGGGGAGTCGGCGAGCTGCGCGCGCAATCGGATTTTGCAGTATGCCGTCAATCAAGCCGTCAGCGACTTCTACGCGCTGCCGCCCAAGATGCGTTCTTACGCCAAAGCGGAACAATTGGCGAGATGCCGCTGGGATCTGCATATGGCCGGGCGGGAAGGAAGCGTTTCGTCCGGGCGGAACGCGGCCGGTTCGCCGCGAACCCGGGTAGCGGAGAATTTGGCGGCGTTTCTGACGGACGGGGAGCCGGAGGACGCCTATCCGATGGTGCTGTTCGAACAGCATCGGGCGTTTGTCGACGAGTTGAACGTAGAGATGACGATGATCGTTCACGCGTTGGACGTCACGGCCGCCGGCGGATACCGCATGCGGAAGTTCGCCGTCGACGAGCGTCCCGAGGTGATTCATGCGTACCGGCATCTGGCCACGGCGTTCTGCTTCTTTGCCTTCGGCAAAATTCCGGAAATCATCGAGGCGCTCGGCGTGTTGAGCGGCAGACGATACACATTTGTTCCGGACATGACGAGTCTGGACCCCGCCGTGGATTTTATCCGAATCCTGCGGGACAGTTGGCGGGCGGGAGTCTGATTCCATCATTTTGCCAAACATCGGGGATATCCTGTATACTGGAAGTGCAATGGATTGCACCGAGAACCAGATGATGGAGGATGTCTTCGATGGACAAAGCGACGGAATACGTCATGTTTGTACATGTTCTTTCCGCAGTACTGTTGGGATTTTACTTGTTTGTTCCCTGGCTGCTTCTTCGGCTCGGTAAGCAGTCGGCCGCCGTTCAGGAGGGAACCGTGCGGACGGTTTCGCTGCTCAACCGGATCGGACAATACGTGCTGGTTCTGGCCTTTTTGTCGGGGGGATATCTGGTTAGCAAGTACAATTCGTCCGGGGTTTGGATGATCTTGGCGATCGTGCTGATTCTCGTCATGTTTGCGCTCTCGGGCATCATGTCCAAGCCGCTCAAACGAATTGGCGAGGCCGTTGCGAACGGCCGCGCGGCATCGGAGGACCTGCGTCTGGCGCAGGTGCTTGGAACGGTGAATGCGCTTGTGTTTCTGTTGATCCTGATTATCATGAACTTCCCGACGATCTGACGTCGGTGCGGCGGACGTCGGTTCCGCCGCCGTTAGTTGAGGGACGGACCGTATCCCACGACAAGACGAGCCTGACTCACAAAAAGCCCGCTTCCGGACATGCCGGAAGCGGGCTTTTCAAGTTTCGGGGAGAAGCGTGACGGCTGGGTCGTCCGGAAATGCGCCCGGTGTCGGGCTGTCTGCCGCCCATGCTCGCCGAGGCCGTTTAAGCTATAAAATATCGTTAACGCTGCCGTGCAGCCGATTCTGCACTTGCTTAGCAATACAAAATATCGCTAACGCCGGCAAATCGGCGGAACGAACAGGGAAACGGGCCGCTTTACGATATTCTGTATCGTTAAGCTCGTTGCGGGCGGGCCGATTTGCGGCAAAAACGATAAAAAATATCGCTAAAAAGTCCCGCCCGCGCCCAGACGGCCTGATCGCCCGAATTGCCCGATCGACCGGGCGACCGGATGCCCAAAGGCCCGAGCGCTCTATTCCTCGTCCTCCAATTGCGCCATCTCGTCCAGCGTCATCGCAAAAGCGGGAGCTAGCTCGCGCAAAAAGTAGTCCAGCTCCGGCATCGCCATCTCTTTCATCGCCTGTTCGATTTGACGCTGGGCGGCGGCAAACTCCGGATTGCCCGCTGATTGCTCGATGACGCACTTGAGATACGCGTCGAGCGAATCCGCCGCCTTCAACACGCGCCTGGACTGCTCGTCGAGCCCGTCGCCGCTTACCAGCGGTTCGTACACCGGCTTGAGCGAAGGGGGAACCATATTCACGAGGCGCTCTCCGGCAAGCCGTTCGATCTCGCGGAAGTTCCGCAGAATCTCCCGGTTATGATGCTTGACCGGCGTCGGGATATCGCCGGTGATGACTTCCGTCGCATCGTGGAAGAGCGCCTGGACGACGATCCGCTCCGTTGGGTACGAACGGCCGAAATGCGTATTGCCGATCGTGCACAAGGCATGCGCGAGCAGCGCCACCTGGTAGGAATGCTCCGCGACGTTCTCTCGGTTCACGCTGCGCATGAGGCTCCAGCGCTTGATATAGCGCAAACGGTACATATAGGCGAAAAAAGGCGAGTTCACCGTCAAAGTCCTCCTTGCACCGCGAGGGTTGGTCCGGTCTGCGGCTCCGGACCTTCCTGCGGAGGCGTCTGGAGCACGGCGTAGCGACGGAGATTAACCATATATTCCACGCGTTTTCCCAGCATATGCTGGAGATCATTTTTCCGGATATACACATGCTTGCCGCGTTTTTCGATTTTGTCCGACATCTCCATTGCGGCTTGACCGTCCGCAAGTTCCACCTTCCGCGCATCCCCGTTCAGGCGGTAATGCCGCTTGTTCCAGACAAGCTCCACCGTGTTCGTCCGCGGGTCGTCATGCATTTCGAAGCCGACGTCGCGGGCGACGAGGTCCAGCGGCAGCAGGCGGTCCGGGTCGCCGATCTCGTAGACGCTCTTCAAGATCGCGTTATACAACCGGCGCGGACTGACGTAAGGCGAACCGGCGTTGATCCGGGGGATCTGCATCCGGTCGACCGAACGGTCCGCCATCTCCGGCACGACCGTATAGCCGTAGCGGTAGCCCGCATCCCGCAAGACGGGGATGGACCGTTCGTCAAATGCGCCGAACGGGTAGGCGATGGCGTCCACGGAAGCCGGAACGACGCTGTTGATCTCCCGGCGGCACCGCAGCGCATCCTGGGCGATCCGGTTCTCGTAATCGCGATCGGACTCTTCCGCTCCCGTCCGGACGTCGGTCAACCGGGTCGCAAGCAGCGGCCCTTTGGGGCCTTTGGCGTGAAGCGCGTGCGTGTGGCATTGGATCTCGTAGCCGCGGGTTTCGTCGGCCGTCTTCGCCAGACCGCTGCGGTCCAAAAAACGGAGATTGCCTTGCAACGGGTGATCCAGCGTCTCCGTTATGACGAAATTGACGGCGGGCACCCCCAGCTCCTTCATGATCGGCATCGCATGCGCGCCATAGCTGTCGTACCCGTCGTCGAACGTGACCAGAACGGCGTTGTTCGGCACGGTACCGCCGTCCAGAAATTCGCGGAACTGGCGGTGGGTAATGAAATGGAACCCGCGCTCCTTCAGAAAACTCAGTTGATCGCGCAGCAGGGCCGGCGATATGGTGACAGGTCCCCGCTGTTCGTCATCCACGAGATGATAGATCAGGACGGCTACCTGGTCATGATAGAGTTCGGCCTTTTTCGCGCGGGGCATGGCCGGCTGGAAAAGCAGCGCCAGAGCCGCTATTCCCGCTGTCGCTTGAAGCAACCATTTCGGCATCAACGATAGTTCCCCTTTGTACGCTCACGCTATCGACCTTCATTATAAATAGAACTTAGCCCCCCGACAACGGATTTTTTGCACCCTATGGCGGACGGATCGCATGAAAAATAGCGGATGGTTTGGTATGATGATAGACAAGACGCAACTCTGGAAGGAGACCCAAACATGAATCAGTTCCGGCAAAGCATGTACGACCTGATCGTAGAGACGTCGACGAATCTGCCCGCGGACGTGCGCAAAGCGATCAAAGCCGCCCAGGAGCAGGAGGACGCCGGCACGCGTTCCGCGTTGTCCCTGTCCACGATCGCCACGAATATCGAGATGGCTGAATGCAACGTTTCTCCGATCTGCCAGGATACCGGCATGCCTACTTTCATCATCCATACGCCGGTCGGCGCCAACCAGATTCAGATGAAAAAAGATATTCTCGAAGCCGTCAGCCTCGCCACGAAACACGGCAAGCTCCGCTCGAACTCGGTCGATTCGCTGACCGGGAAGAACAGCGGCGACAACCTCGGTCCCGGCACGCCGGTCATTCACTTCGAACAGTGGGAACGCGACGAGATCGACGTTCGCCTTATCCTGAAGGGCGGCGGCTGCGAGAACAAAAACATTCAATACAGCCTGCCGTGCGAGCTTGAAGGACTCGGCAAGGCCGGACGCGACCTCGACGGCATCCGCAAATGCATTCTGCACGCGGTCTACCAGGCGCAGGGCCAAGGCTGCAGCGCCGGGTTCATCGGCGTCGGCATCGGCGGAGACCGCACGACCGGCTACGAGCTGGCCAAAAAGCAGTTGTTCCGCGAAGTGGATGACGTCAACGAGATTCCGGAGCTGGCGCAGCTTGAAGAATACATCATGAAAGCGGCGAATCAACTGGGGATCGGCACGATGGGCTTCGGCGGCCAAGTGACGCTGCTCGGCTGCAAAATCGGCGTGATGAACCGATTGCCGGCAAGCTTCTTCGTCTCCGTGGCGTACAACTGCTGGGCCTTCCGCCGTCAAGGCGTCGTCATCGATCCGGCGACGGGAGCGATCACCAAGTGGATCTATAAGTCCGGCAGCGAAGAACCGATGAAACGACCGGCGCAAAAACCGGAGACGGCGGTTGCGCAAGGCGGCGAGCGCCGCGAGGTCGTGCTGACCGCGCCGATCACCGAAGAGCAGATCCGCTCTCTGCGCGTGGGCGACGTCGTGATCCTGAACGGACCGATGTTCACGGGACGTGACGCTCTGCACAAATATCTGATGGATCACGACTCGCCGGTCGATCTGAACGGTCATGTCATCTATCACTGCGGTCCTGTCATGCTCAAGGACGAAAACGGCGAATGGCACGTCAAAGCGGCCGGACCGACGACGAGCATCCGCGAAGAGCCGTACCAGGGCGATATCCTGAAGAAGTTCGGCATTCGCGCCGTCGTCGGCAAAGGCGGCATGGGCGCCAAGACGCTGAAGGCGCTCAGCGAGCACGGAGCCGTCTATTTGAACGCGATCGGCGGAGCGGCGCAATATTACGCCGAGTGCATCAAGAAGGTCAACGGAGTCGACTTCTTGGAATTCGGCATTCCGGAGGCGATGTGGCATCTGGAGGTCGAAGGCTTCGCCGCGATCGTAACGATGGATTCGCACGGCAACAGCCTGCACGCCGATGTGGAGCGCGATTCCCTCGGCAAGCTGGAGCAATTCAAGGAGCCTGTGTTTAAATAAATGGATACCAAACAACCCTGGGGCCTGCGGTTCAACGACGCGTTCGAGAAATATTTGTTTCTCATCACCCCGGCATCGTTGATGCTCGGGTTTCTTTTTTATCCGGTGTTCGACGGGTTTGTCTCCTGGGTGCCGTGGCTGTTCGCCTTCATTACGTTTACGATGGGCATGGGCGTCGGCCTGAAGCAATTCCGCGAGGTCGCCCGCATGCCCTTGTCCGGACTGCTGCTGTTCGCGCTGATCCACGTCCTCGCCCCGCTGGCCGCTTACTGGGGCGGGAACGCCCTGTTCGGGGAGGGGTCGCCGTTTGTCGTCGGACTCGTGCTGTTTACGGTTATTCCGCTGGGCGTCTCCTCCGTCATCTGGATCGGCATGTCGGGAGGCGGCGTCGCGTTCGCCCTGTCCATGATCGTGATCGATTCGGCGCTAAGCCCGGTCGTCGTGCCGTTCCTGATCGAATACTTCTTCGGCACGACGCTGGAGTTCGACAAGGTCGGCGTCATGATCGACATGCTGAAAATCATCGTCGTGCCGACGCTGCTGGGCGTGCTGGTTTACGAGCTGTCGCGGGGCCGGGCGAAGCCGGCCGCGGCGCCGTATATCCTGCCGGTCTCGAAATTGGCCTTTAGCGCGGTGATCGTCATTAACGCGGCGGCGATCGCCCCGTACGCCTTCGACTTGAAATCCCATCTGCTGAAGCTCGTTCCCGCGTGTGTCGGTCTTGTCCTGTTCTGCTACGCGACCGGCGCGCTGTTCGCCCGGCTGCGGTCGCGCGACCGCGGCTACGTGATGACCTTCTCGTATTTGAGCGGGATGCGGAATATATCGCTGGGCATCGTGCTCGCACTCTCTTACTTCGAGCCGCTGGCGGCGGTGCCGGTCGTGCTGTCGATTCTCATCCAGCAGCCGGCGGCAACCGTCGCGCAGGTCGTGTTCCGAAGGCTGGGCTGGACGCGCAAGGAATCGTCGACGGTCTGAAAACGGGCCGATTTGGAAAAACTTGCATTACCGTTTCGTTTACAAAACCTTAACTATTCAAGCCCGTCCGTTAGCGGGTAAGATGTACGGGGGAGGGGCGACCTCCGTCCGGCCCCGGCCACAGAACGACGAAGATATGGGAGCGAGAATTCGTGTTCAAAAAATTCCGTATACGGCTCACGATGCTGTTCCTGCTCTTGATCGGCTGTTCGGTGCTCGCCGCCGGCATTTTTACCGCCAAAATTTTGGAGAATGCCCATCTCAAAGAGCTGCGGCAAAATATGGAGCGCGAGATCGCGATCATCCAATCGCTGGCGGATTGGCAGACGGAACTGCATAAGCCGGACCCCCGCCGTTATTTCTCCGATTTGGCCGAATATCTGGAACGAACGGCCCAGGCCCGCGTCACCTTCGTCGCGACGGACGGACGCGTGCTGGGCGATTCGGAATACGACGCGCAGCAGATGGACAATCATCTGAATCGGGAAGAAATCGTGATGGCGCGGGAGCGGGGAAGCGGTTATTCGATCCGGTTCAGCGAGACGGTTAATACGAAGATGCTGTACGTCGCCCAACCGCTCAAGCGGGAAGGCTCGAACGAGATCGAAGGTTACGTGCGGCTCTCGATGAGCCTCGCCCATGTGGACGAGACGGTCCGCGAGCTTTGGCTCGGCCTGATCGGCGGGCTGGTGCTGCTGTTTGCGGCCGCCGCGCTGGTCAGCTACCGCGTGTCGCTGGGGCTGACCCGTCCGCTGGAGAAAATTACGGACGTCGCCAACCAGATCAAGCAGATGAACTACAAATCCCGCGTGCACATCGGCAACAAGGACGAGATCGGCCAGCTCGGCCACGCGATCAATACGATGGCGGAGAGCCTCCAGGCGCAGATGCAGCGGATCCAGGAGGAAGAGAGCCGCCTGAAAAGCCTGCTGGAGAACATGATCAGCGGGCTGCTCATGATCGATCGGGAGGGCAAGGTCGAGCTGATGAACCGTTCGGCGGAGGAGATGCTTGGCGTCTCGGCGAAGGAACTGCTGGGCAAGCCGTTCCGCGAATACGGCCAGCACCGCGAGCTTGTGGAGATGTCCGACCGGGGCTGGGATCTCGGCGAGCCCGTTCGCGAGGAGCTGCACCTGTTCTATCCGCAGGAGCGGATCGTCGAGGCGCATATCGTCCCGATTCCCGGCAACGACGGGACCGGAGCCGGCGCGGGTCTGTTGATCGTGCTGCACGATATTACCGCGATCCGCAAGCTGGAGAAAATGCGGAGCGAATTCGTCGCGAACGTGTCGCACGAGCTCAAGACGCCGCTGGCGGCCGTCAAAGGGTTCGCCGAGACGCTGCTGGCGGGAGCGATGGACGACCGGGAGACGGCGAGGTCGTTCCTGCAGATCATATACGACGAGAGCGAACGGCTGAACCGGCTGATCGGCGATATCCTCGATCTGTCCAAGATCGAATCGAAGCGGGTGCAGATGCGGTTTTCCCCGGTGCATCTGGACAGCTTCGTTGAGAAGATGCTCGATATGATGCGGTCGGCGGCCGAGGAGAAGAAGATCGCGCTCGTCAGCAATACGGGGCACGATCTGTACGTCGAAGCGGACGAAGATCGGCTGCAGCAAATTTTGCTCAATCTGATCTCGAACGGGATAAACTATACGCAAGAGGGCGGCCGCGTGACGGTATCCGTCGAGCCGGCGGGCGAAGCCGAAGCGGACGGGGAATACGAACGGATACGGATTACCGTCGAGGACACGGGCATCGGCATCCCGAAGAAGGACCTGCCGCGGATATTCGAGCGGTTCTACCGCGTGGACAAGGCCCGTTCCCGCAGTTCCGGCGGAACTGGCCTCGGCCTGTCGATCGTCAAGCATCTGGTTGACCTGCACCACGGCACGATCCGTGTCGAGAGCGAGCTTGGCGTAGGCTCGAAGTTTATTATAGAGCTCCCCGTC
Organism: Paenibacillus thermoaerophilus; assembly: GCF_005938195.1. Lineage (GTDB taxonomy): Bacteria > Bacillota > Bacilli > Paenibacillales > Reconciliibacillaceae > Paenibacillus_W > Paenibacillus_W thermoaerophilus. The sequence continues at coordinate 28,203 of NZ_VCQZ01000011.1, read as the reverse complement.
GTGCATGCTTGAACGGGTTCTTTTCCGAAAAGGAACCTGAAACTTTACACAGCCTTAACAAAAACGTGTTAAGCTGTAAACAACAGATTCAGGGGGACGGGGAGGACGCTCTCGTGGCACAAAATATATTGGTCATCGAAGACGAGCATACGCTTGCGAGGCTGTTGTCATACAATCTGTCGCAGGAAGGCTATGTGACGAAGGTTGTCGATCACGGCGCGGAGGGGCTCCAGGAAGCGCTGGCGCATCCGTACGACCTGATCATTCTGGATATCATGCTGCCCGGCATGAACGGATTCGAGGTGTTGTCCAAGCTCCGGCAAAAAGGCTGCCGCACGCCGGTCATTATCCTCACGGCGCGCAACGCCGAGGAGGAGATCGTCCAAGGGCTCAAGTACGGCGCGGACGATTACATCACGAAGCCGTTCGGCGTGGCGGAGCTGCTCGCGCGGGTATCGGCGGTGCTGCGCAGGGCGGCGCCTTCCGAGCATTCGCCCGAGTCGGAGGCGAACGACGACAAGGTGATCGCGATCGGCGATTTGCGGATCTACCCCGAAAAGTATGAAGTGGTTCTGAACGGCCAGCCGATCCCGCTGCGCCCCAAGGAATTCGAAGTGCTGCTGTATCTCGTGCAGCGTCCGGGCGTCGTGGTCACGCGCGACGATCTGATGAACATCGTCTGGGGCTTCGATTATGTCGGGGGCCAGCGCACGGTGGACGTCCACGTCAGCTCGCTGCGCAAAAAGCTGGAGATGAGCCAGCAGACCGTGCAGATCGATTCGATCCGCGGCGTCGGGTACAAGCTCGTCGTGCAGGGCGCAGGGAAAAAAAGATAAGAAAACCTCTTCCGGACGGATGGTTCCGGAAGAGGTTTTTTGCGTACGCCCAGCATGGGCGTCACCTTTAGGGTGAAAGTCCCGAACGGGGGCTGGCGAGCGCCTGCCGTTAGCCAAGGGCAGAGGTGTCCGCCGCGAGGCGGAATCTTGCGAAAACTTGGACAAGTGGATTTGCCGAAGACTGCGTATGTGCCTTTGGAAACCGTGGAAACGGGTACGAACCCGAACCCGAACCCGCGAACTTCGGGCGCTAGGGGTACCTGATTGGGCAGCTTTCATGATGGCCAATTCCCGACGGGGCGCATGGGAAATGTCCCGGAACATAAACAACGCCCTCCCGACTTCCTACTGGGAAGCGAAAGGGCTGAAAAGTCTGCTTTCTCGTGATCTGGAGCTTTATCAACCTTTTGGAACCGCCGTATGCGGGCCCGCATGTACGGTGGTGTGAGAGGACGGGGGGGAGCCGCCCCCTCCTACTCGATTGCTGGCCGAACGTCAGCGGCCGGTCATGCGGCGGCGAAATTCGTTGGGCGAGCATTTGTTGTATTTGCGGAACATCTTGTAGAAATGCGCCATGTTCGGCATGCCGATCGCTTCGCCGATGTCGGCCACGTTCATGTCCCGGGTGAGAAGAAGACGCTCGGCGCGTTTGATTTTTTTCATATTGACGTAATCGGAGAACGAGAGGCCCATCACTTTTTTGAAATATTTCACGAAATAATAATAGCTTAAATTGACGGTGCGGCACGCGTCCTCCACCTGGACGCGCCCGTCGATATGGGATTCGACGTAGTCGAGCGCCGGCTGCAGGCGGATGATGTCGGCCGAACCCGAAGCGTTCAGCAGCTTCCGGTCGTCCCGGCGGATCAGCGTCAGCAGGATTTGTTTGATGAGGACGGCGATGGCGATCTCGTACCCGTCCTCCTTGCGAGACCATTCCCGATGGACGCCGACGACCGCCCTGTGCACCTCGGCGCGGGTGTCGGGCTGCTCCAGGAACATGTAGTTGAGGCGGCTCAGCGGCTGCTTCGCTTCCGTGAACAGATGCAGATACGGGATCAGGCTCATATCGAGAAATTTTTTCAGTTCGATCTGCAGCACCACGACGGACGTGCCCGGATGGGAGATGTCGCGGTGGAGCTGGTTCGCCCCGATGAGCATGACGTCGCCGCTCTGCAGAACGGCGTTGCCGTCGTCGGTGAACACTTCCATCTTGCCGGCTTGCACCGCCAGCATCTCCAGCTCGCGATGATAATGCCAGCGTCCGTCCCCCAGCTTCTCGCGAAGAGACGAAAACACCTTCAAGGACAGCAATGGGTTTTCATACAGCACCTGTTCGTTGTAATGTTCCATGTTGATCTCCCCGCCACGACAAAATTGCATATAAGGAGGGCTATTTTCACCATAGGTTTAAAGGTCTGGACACCGTATACTCTATTGTAGTAACCACGAGGAGGTTTTGTCCAATGTCCAAGCTGAAAATCGGCGTAATCGGCTGCGGAGGCATCGCTTTCGGCAAGCATTTGCCGAGCCTGTCCAAACTGGAGGACGTGGAGCTGGTCGCGTTCTGCGACATCGAGCTCGACCGGGCCGAGCGGGCCAAAAAAGAATACGGAGCCGAAGGCGCGAGGGCCTTCACGGACTACCGCGAGCTGCTCGCGATCTCCGAGATCGACGTCGTGCACGTCTGCACGCCGAACGACTCCCATGCGGAAATTACCATCGCCGCTCTTGAGGCGGGCAAGCATGTCAACTGCGAGAAGCCGATGGCCAAAACGGCGGAGGGCGCGAGAGCGATGCAGGCGGCCGCGGAGCGGACAGGCAAGCTGCTGACCATCTCGTATCAGAACCGGTTCCGCGCCGACAGCCAGCATCTCAAAAAACTGGTCGAACGCGGCGATCTCGGCGAGATCTATTACGCCAAGGCGCATGCGATCCGCCGCCGCGCGGTGCCGACCTGGGGCGTTTTCCTTGACGAGGACAAGCAGGGCGGCGGCCCGCTGATCGACATCGGCACCCATGCGCTGGATCTGGCGCTTTGGCTGATGGACAACTACGAGCCGAAGGTCGTGCTCGGCCGCGCGTTCAAGAAGCTGTCCCAGCGCGAGAACGCGGCGAACGCCTGGGGGCCGTGGGACCCGAAGAAGTTCACCGTCGAAGATTCGGCGTTCGGCATGATCGTGATGAAGAACGGCGCCGTCATCCAGCTTGAATCGAGCTGGGCGATCAATCTGGTGGATTCCGCCGAAGCGAAGGTGACGCTGTGCGGCACGGAAGCGGGCGCCGACATGGCGGACGGCCTCCGCATCAACGGCGAGGACATGGGCAAGCTCTACACGAACAAGATCGAACTGGACGGCAAAGGCGTCGCATTCTACGACGCGAAGGGCGACGATCCGGCGCTGAACGAGATGCGCCAATGGATCGACGCCGTACGCGGCGGCGGCACGCCCGTCGTCACGCCGAAGCAGGCGCTGGTCGTATCGGAGATTCTGGAAGCGATCTATGAGTCTTCGCTTAAAGGCGAAGCGGTTTCGTTCATCTGATTAGGGAAGCCGGACGGGCGCAAGGACCCGTTCGGGAAAGGAGCGGCAGCACGATGAAATTGGGAATCATCTCGAGCCCGACGGCCGAAGGCATTCGGAAAGCGGCGGCCCGCGGACTGGAGTTCGTGGAGTTCTGCATCAATGTGGATCAGGACGTGGACGCTTTCGAGCGCAGCCTGCCGGAGCTGGAGCAGGCGTGCCGGGAGACGGGAGTCGCCGTCGGATCGGTCGGCCGTTGGGGATCGGACCGGATCGGCGAAAACGGCGTCAACGAGGAGGAGTTCGCCATCTCCTGCCGGCTGGTGGATGCGGCCGCGCGTCTGGGCTGCGGCGTGTTCGTAACCGGCGTCAACTACGTCGAAGGCATCAGCCTGTACGACAACTACCGGCACGCGATCGCTTACCTGGAGCGGCTGATCCAATACGCTTCCGGACGCGGCGTTCGCGTCGCCGTCTACAACTGCCGCTGGAACAACTTTATTGTCGGCGACGAGCAGTGGCGGGTTGTGCTCGGCCATCTGCCGGAGCTGGGCATCAAGTACGATCCGTCGCATGCGATCTATGACGGTGCCGATTATTTGAAGGAGATGCGGGACTGGGGCGAACGGTTCTACCACGTTCATATCAAAGGCTCCGTCCGCATCGGCGGCGAACGGTTCGACGATCCGCCTGCCGGGCTGGACCAGACCGATTGGGGCACGTTTATGGCGGTGCTGTACGCCAAAGGCTATGCCGGCGGCCTGAGCATCGAGCCGCATTCCCGGACGTGGACCGGCGAGCTGGGCGACCGCGGGATCGACTTCACGATCCGTTACATGAAGCGGCTGCTGTTCCGCGACTGAGGCGAAGCCGGAAGACTCCGGTTTTGCCGCCGGGTCGGGGCGGCTATACAAGGACTGCGGGGAGCATATCACATCCCCGGCAGTCCTTTTTTTGCGGCGGCCGGGACGTCTGCCGATGCGGGACACGGCGGAATGAACGGTCCGAATTGTACATATGCGCTGTTCCCGTTTGAAACGTATTGCGATACGCTACGTATGAATGGGTAATCAAACCGTTCATCATCGAACGTAACATTCCAAGGAGGAGTTGCCATGAGCATCTTCAAAAGGCTTCGCGACCTGACTCTGGCGAACATTTACAGCCTGATCGAAAAGGCGGAGGACCCGGTCAAACTGACGGATCAATATCTCCGGGATATGCAGGAAGACCTGGAAGAAGCCGAAAAAGCGGTAGCGGCGCAAATCGCCCTCGAGAAAAAATTCAAGCAGTTGTACGAGGAGCAAGCCGCTCTGGTGAAGAAGCGGGAAGAGCAAGCGCATCTGGCCGTGCAGGCGCAAAATCTCGACCTGGCCCGCCGCGCGCTGGAGGAGAAGAAAGCCGCCGAGGCGAAGATGAACGATTACCTCGCCTCTTACGAGAAAAACAAGGCCGCCGCGGACAATCTGCGCGAGAAGCTCGACGAGATGCGCAAACAGATCACGGAGCTGAAAAACCGCCGAGAGACGCTGGCCGCCCGCGTCAACGCCGCCAAAGCGCAAAAAACGATCAACAAAGCGATGACGGGCCTGGATTCGAGCAGCGCGCTCGCCGGATTGAACCGGATGGAGGAGAAGGCGCGCCAACTGGAGGCCGAAGCCGAAGCGAGCGGCGAAATTTACAAGAAGGAGAAATCGCTCGACGACGAGTTTGCGGCACTCTCCAAAGACAAAGACATCGAGGAAGAACTCGCCGCCCTGATTAAAAAATACGAGAGATGACGGTGACTCCGGATGACTTGGATGAACGTGGCCGCGATGCTCGTCTGGACGGGCTGCGGCGTCATTTTGCTGACGGTCCTCATGTGGATCGACTCGCTGATGACCAAATACAGCGATATTGCCGAAATGAAAAAAGGCAACGTGGCGGTTACAACCCGCTTTATCCTGAAGCTGTTCGCGCAAGGCTATATTTTGGCCAAGTCGATCGCCACCTCGAACAGCTTGTGGGAAGCGCTGCTCGTGTCGGCGGTGTCGTTCCTGATCCTGCTCTTGATCGAGACGATTGTCGAGCGGCTGTTTAAAGCGATGGGCGGGCTCGATCTCAACGACGGCACCAAAAACGCCATGGTCAGCCACGGGCTGCTGGCCGGCTCGCTGCACGTAACGGGCGCGCTGATCATCGCGGCGTGCTTGTAGGAGCGTGAGCGGGCATGAGTTTATGGAAACGCGTGAAAAATCTGATATCCCCTCCCCCTACGCCCAAGCCGGAGCGGACGGTGTTCGACAGCGTACCCGGCGACATTCTGGAAGTGTCGCTGGTCACGTACGAAGTCATCGGCCGCACGTATTATCCCGCTCGCGGCAGCGTCCTGCTGACGCTGAGGGACGGCGCCGACATCCGGTATTTGACCGTCGACAAGCGGGAGCATCTGCAATACGAGCTGTACTCGGCCATCGACGGACGGCTCGATTCCTTTGACGAAGTGCCGACCACGCTTGAATTGGACGGAATCGATTACATGCTGGAGGAACGCTTTAACTGCCGGGTCGTGACGCAGGGCTCGACGCCGTTCCCGTCAGGCGGCGAGCAATATGTCTGGAACTTCCAGTCCGACAATCGCAAGCAATTGCGCGTTGAGTGGCAGGATGGCCGGTTTATGCTGTACGAAGGGGAAAGCGTGCTGCCGGCCGACATCGCCATGCTGAGAGGGACGTAGGAGGTGACGCGGTTGCGGCGTTCATGGTTAGGTTTGAAAGGGCTGCTGATCGTCAGCTTGCTCGCGTCGCTCCTTTCGGGGTGCGGTGCGGCGAGCGCGGGGACATCGGCCGGGGCCGATTATCCGTTGGAGTCCGTTGCGGGCGAAGGGGACAGTTGGTCCAGAGTGTACCGGGCCGCCGGCAAATCGGTGCCCGAAGTAGCCGACGAGATGGCGGCGGCGGAGAAGCCGCAGGAAATCTCCGAGCGTCAGACGGAGCGCATGTTCCTGGTCTATCCGGACCGATGGGTGCACCTGCAGCAGGACAAGGAGAAGCCCGAAGATACGCTGATTGAAATCTCCAGCCGGAACTTCGTTCAGCAGAACTACGATCCGTCTTTTATCCAGACGTATTTTGCGGCGGTTGTCGTATCGGAACTTATCGACGAAGTATTTGATGCGGTCGAGAAAAGCAAATACGGCAAATACCGCGGGTATGCGTCGAAGGATACGTACAAGCCGATCGGCAGCTACCGGAAGCCGACAACGCAGGAAATTCAATCGGTCCCGCCGCCGGTCACCAAGCAGGGAACCGGCTCGATCGTCCGACGCTCCGATTCGGGCAAGGTCGGGAGCGCGCCGTCCGCAAGCGGAAGCTCCGCGGGTTCGGGCGCGGCGGGCAGCCAATCCTCGGCTTCCGTCTCAAGCGCGAAGTCGGCGGATACGGGCAAAAAGCCGTCGGTCGGAGACGGCGGCAGCGTGACCAAAAAGGAAACGCCCAAGTCTTCCGCCTCCGGTTCGTCCGGTTCGATCATTCGAAACAACAGTTCTTCGTCGAAGGTGCAGTCGAACGGCAGCTCCGGTTCCGCGAAGAAGTCGATTACGAGTCCGCCGCGCAACAACTCTCCCCCTAAAACGACGGTGGGAAGCCGCGGCTCCATCTCCAGAAGAAAATAAGCGGTTCGATTCGCCCGCGGCACAGTCAGGTTGTCCGCGGGCGTTTCCTATGCCTGGGGGTTATTTCCGGCACGGAGCCGACCGGGGTCCGTTCCTGTTCGTCTTCGTCTCCGTCTGCCGCGTCTTCGGCCTCGCTCTTCGGCAACCGGCGCAGTTCCACCTTGCGAATCCGGTGCCGGTCTTTCTCCCGGATGAGGATGGATAAGTCGCGGTAGCGCCATTCGACGCCTTTTCGAAGCTCGGGGTTCAGGTGATACACCCAACCGCCGATCGTGCCGAGGTCTTCGCTCTCGATGTCGGAGCCGAGCAGATTGTTCACCTCATCCAAAGTGACTTTGCCGTCGAACAGGAAGTGGCCCTCGCCAAGCTGCTGAATTTCCCGGGATTCGTCCGTATCGAACTCGTCCCGGATCTCCCCGACAATTTCTTCGAGAATGTCTTCGATCGTAACCATGCCGCTTGTCCCGCCGTATTCGTCCACGAGGATCGCCAGGTGCGTTTCCTCCGCCTGCATCATTTTCAGCAGCTTGTTGACGGGAGTCGCTTCCGACACGGACAAGACGGGATGAATCAAATCCTCGAAGCGGAATCCCGGCTGGTCGTATTTCAGGAAAAACTGCTTGGTGTTGACCATGCCGATGATGTTGTCTTTGTTCCCCTTCACGACCGGAAAACGGGTGTATTGTTCCGTCCGGATCGTCTGCAGATGCTCTTCCAGGGAATGCTCGGCGTAGAGGCAGATCATGTCGATACGCGGGACCATAATTTCCCGGGCAATAAGATCGTCGAAAGCAAAAATCCGGTTCACGTAACCGTACTCGCTTTTGTTGATTTTGCCGCTTTTGTAGCTCTCGGCCAGAATAAGGCGAAGTTCCTCCTCCGAGGGAGCTTCCTCATGCTCCTGCGCAGGCTCCATGCCGAACAGGCGGACCAGCCGGTTGGCCGATCCGTTCAGCAGCCAGATGAAGGGGAACATCAACTGGTAAAAGCGGATAATGATCGGCGCGGCTTTCAGGCTGATCCATTCTGCTTTATGGATGGCGGCTGTCTTGGGCGCGAGCTCCCCCAGCACGACATGAATGTACGTAATCAACGAGAAGGCGATCAAAAACGACAGTGTCTTGTTGACAGCGGGGGACAAGCCGAAATGGGCGAACAGGGGATGCAGCAAATCCGCAACCGTCGGTTCCCCGAGCCAGCCGAGTCCAAGGGCCGTTATTGTGATACCGAGCTGGCAAGCGGATAAATAGCCGTCCAAATTATGTTGAACGCGCTGAATGGCAAGCGCGTTTTTGCGGCCTTCCAGCACCAGTTGATCGACCCGGCTTGGACGAATTTTGATTATGGCGAATTCGGTTGCCACAAAAAACGCCGTAGCGGCAAGCAAAACCGCGACAAGCGTCAGATTGGCGGCATAACCCAATGGAAATCGCCCCCATTTCTCTTGAAATTCGGCCGAATTCGGTCGTTTCGTCTTTATTATGCGATTTTCGCCTCAACACCATCCTTTTGCGGCGGTTCGGCCCTGATTGCGCGACGATAATCGTTTTTTCGAGAGGATCGCGGTTTGACGCATATTTTTGACAGAGGCTATAATAAAAATAAACCATATTTTAAAATCGAGAAGACCGAGGAGGTGGATCCTGTCTCCGTCCGATCGGCATGGGGGCAGGGAAGTATTGGGCGATGGTGATCCTTTTAGTTGGTGGTATTTGCTCCTGGTGATTGTATTGGTGCTCCTGAACGGCTTTTTCGTCGCGGCGGAATTCGCGGTGGTGAAGGTCAGGGGCAGCAGGCTCGAAACATTGGCGGCCGAAGGCAATCGGCGAGCCAAGTTCGCGCAAGGCATCGTGAACAACCTGAACGCTTATTTGTCGGCGTGCCAGCTCGGCATTACGCTGACATCGCTTGCGCTTGGGTGGGTGGGAGAGCCGGCAATCTATGCGGTGATCGAGCCGTTATTTCCGAGGTCGATACCGGAGCCGATAATATCAACGATATCTTTCGTGATCGCGTTTTTCATCATGACGCTGATCCATATCACGATCGGGGAGCAAGTGCCCAAGACGTATGCAATCCGCCAATCGGAAAGGGTCACGCTTTGGACTGCGGCGCCGATAGTCCTGTTTTATAAAGCGATGTATCCTTTTATCTGGATGCTGAACGGCCTTTCCAACTGGATGCTCAGGCGCGCCGGAATCGAACCGGACGCCGACCACGAATCCGTGCATACGGAGGAAGAAATCCGCGTGCTCATCCATGAGAGCCACAAAAGCGGGTTGATCGACAATACGGAGATGACGTTTGTCGATAATATTTTCGAATTTTCCGAGACGCATGCGCGGGAAATCATGGTGCCCCGCACCGAGATGGTCTGCCTGTACGCGCAAGAGCCGCTCGCGGATATGATCGATCTTGCGATGAAGGAGCCGCATACGCGTTATCCGGTGTGCGATCCCGACAAAGACAATATTATCGGTTACGTCCATCTGAAGGACTTGATGAAGGCCGAGCCGGACGGAGGTTTGCGTGCGGTCGTGCGTCCGCTGCTGAGCGTGCCGGATTCGATCTCCATCAGCGTCCTGTTGAAAACGATGCAGAAGAACCGCACCGAGCTGGCGTTGCTGATCGACGAGTACGGCGGCACGTCGGGTCTCGTCACGATCGAGGACATTCTGGAAGAGATTGTCGGGGAAATCCACGACGAATTCGACGAAGCGCGGCCGAGCATCGAGCAGCGCGGCGAATCGACTTATTCGGTGGACGGTTTGCTGCTGATCGAAGATTTTAACGGTCAGTTCGGCACGGATATCCCGAACGACGTATACGACACGATCGGCGGCTGGGTGTACGCGCAGCTGGAATCGGCGCCGAATGTGAAGCAATCCATCTCGCATGAAGATTTTGATATCATTATTGAAGAAGTCGATAATCGCCGGGTTTCCCGGGTGTTGATTCAGTTTCGGGAGAAGCAGGATGTATCGCTTGAGGATGTGTCCTGATTCGGCCGAAACGGTCGGATAGATGGTAAACCGGAACGGGCCGTTCATCTGGACGGCCTGTTCCGGTTTGACCGCATTGCGCGGCGACCCGCCGAAGGCCGCCCCGCGCACGGCGTTCCCCCGCCAGGCGCGCGGTTGCGTGGCAAGTCTGCCTTCCGTCTGCTACAATGGTAACAGTAACGGTTACGGACAAATCGGAGTGGTCGATATGGAACTGGAGAAGCAAGAGCTGTGCGATGAGCCGTGCTCCGGCTCGCATGACGGATTGGGGCCGATCCGGGAGAAGCTGCTCGACGAGACGGCCGCGGCGCAGATGGCGAATTTGTTTAAAGCGCTGTCCGACCCGACCCGGGTGCGCCTGATCCACGCTCTGCTGCAGAAAGAGTTATGCGTGCATGATCTCGCGGCCGTACTTGAGATGGGACAATCGGCAATCTCCCATCAGCTTCGGCTGCTGCGCAATCTGCGGATCGTCAAGCGGCGCAAGTCGGGCAAGACGGTTTATTATTCGTTGGACGATACGCATATGGAAGAAGTATTTGTCCAGACGCTGGCGCACTTGAAGCATGAATAACGGATGAGAGCGCGTATCGGCGGTGCGGGTCCGCCGTTTGGACGAAGCGGTTCCCGCGATGGATATGGCGACAAGGATAGCTGCCGCGTGTCCCCCGCGGGACGGCACATAAGTCGAAAAGTTCGACTTGCGCGGGGAAAATGCGGCCGCTTGCGGGAAATAAGTCGAAAGTGTCGACTTGCGCAGACGAGCGGCCGTGCATGCCAATAAGGCGGGTTGAGCCGGAAGTCATCGCCAGATGACTTGCCGGTCAGCCCGCCTTTTTCCGGCCGCGAATCGCGGCTACAGCAATACCGGCTGCTTCTCCGCCGACTCCGTTCGCGCTCCGGATCGGTCTTCGCGCGGGGATGCGGCATCCGCCGGCGGCTTCGAGTCCGGATTCGAAGCCGCCGCTTTGCCCGGTTCGGCCTGCTGCGGCGCGGCATCCCCCGCGTCGGGCGTCTCTTCACGCAGCCGCGCTTCAGCCTCCTCCGCCGTCGGGCGATTCCGCTCCGACTCCTCCCCGCCTGCGTCTCCTCCGGAAGCTTCCTCGGCGAGCCGGAAACGCCGAATCTCCTCGAACAACTGATGCGCAAGCTGCGCCATCTCCTGAGACTGCCGCGCAATGTCGCGGATGGAAGCGTCCTGCCGCACCGACGACGCGTTCACTTCCTGCACGCCGGCGGCCATCTCTTCCGCGATCGCGGCCACCTGCTCCGATGCGGCCAGCAGCTCGCGATTTTGCCGCTCGGCCTCGGCGACTTGACCGGCCGCGGTCTCGATCCGGCCCAGTATCAGCCGCATGGACTGCTCGATCTCGGCGAACGACCGGGCCGTCATCTCCAATTGCTCGTTCAGGCGCAAGCCGCTGTCGGACAACTGCTTCATCAACCGGCGCGATGAGACGATGCCGTCGACGAGCGCGCCGAGGTTGGCCGCTATCGTCTTGGACGAATCGTGCGTCTCCTGGGCGAGCTTGCGGACCTCTTCCGCAATCACCGCGAACCCGCGTCCGTGCGCGCCGGCTCGGGCTGCCTCAATCGCCGCGTTCAGCGCGAGCACATGCGTCTGCGAAGAAATTTCAGTGACCGCCTGCACGATCTTGTGCGTCTGATGCGAATTCGCAGCCAGCGAATCCAGCGCTTCGTCCAGCTTCTCCATCCATTCGCCGGACTGCCGGGAAGCCTCGCGCAGCCGGTCGACGGCTTCGGCGCCGTCCAGGGATTTGCAGGAAGCGTCACGGCTGAGCTCCATCATCGTCTGCGCCAGCCGGCCGATATCCTTCATCCGGCTGTCCAGCTCCAGCATGCACGAATGGCTCCGCTCCGCTTCGTTCGCCTGGCGGTCGCTGCCGGCCGCAATCTCGCCGATGGCGCGGATCGTATCGGCGTTCGCCTCGGCGGTCGTCCGGGAGAAGCGTCCAAACGATTCGGCTTGCGTGGTCAGAGCGGCCGCGATCCGTTGCGTATGCCGAAGCATCTCGGAGAAGTTCTCGACCATCCGGTCGAACTGTTGGCTGAGGAGCCCAAGCTCGTCGTTCGAGCTTGAGCCGATCCGGTGCCGGAGGTCGCCTTCGGCCAGCCGTCCGACCGCCTGCTGCAGACGGCGGATCGGCTTCATATACGACCGGATCATCACTGCCGCAATCGCGGCAGCCAGCAGGAGAGCGAGCAGCGGCGCGACAACCGCCTGCTTCTCCGTCGCTTCGACTTGCATCAGCGTCGCCGCAGCAGCGGCCGTCGAGTTGGCTTCATACGATTCGATAAAGCGGTCGACCAGCTCGAACACCGTCTCCTGATGCGTTTGCGCCCCTTCATGAATATGCCGAAGAATCGTCACGTAGCTGTCCGCTTGAGCATGGCCCAACTGCGTCTCCGCCAAAGCCATCATGTTGGCGTATTCTTCCCCCGTCATCGTCAGCCGGGCCCGCCAATCCCGTTCTTCCTTCGTCAGAGCCGTAGCGCCCACTTGCTCGATCAGCGATTTCATCTCGTCCGCCCTCGCCGAGTAGGAAGCGATCAGCTTCTGATCCCTGCCGACCAAATAACCCGACAGCAAAATGTTCATTTCCTGCACCTTTTGCTTCAGTTCGTAAGCGAGCCTCGTTCTCTGCTCCTGGACGCTCTGCTCCCGGAAGCTGTCCTTCAAGCTCCCCAGCCGATATAGATGAAGCCCCGATACGACGGCAAACAGCGCCAACAGGACGGAGTAGCCGGCTATGAGCTTATGCGTCAGCGTGATGCCCGATTTTTTCTTGAACATCGAGTAAGCCACCCTTCTATCCGCGGATTTTCCACGATTATCTAATCTTTATGATAGAAAAGGACTATTAACGGCGTATCAACAAATGGAAAGAAATTGGTCGCGCCGGCGGCCAAAATGTCGGTTGAGCCCTATGAAAATAGCGATAAGTTTTACACTGCGTTTACAAAACGTTGAAATAGCGAAAACAGTGCGGCGTTAAGATGACAACTGTGAGCGAAAAAATCAAAACGAAGCCAATTGAGGAGTGGTCGAATTGTTTAAATCGTGGAAAAAGGGCGGCATCGTCCTGAGTTCGGTCGTCATGGCGTTTACGATGGCCGCTTGCGGAGACAAAACGGATAACAACGCTTCGGCAGGCGGATCGGCGTCCCCGTCGGCGACGGCTGAAGCGACAAAAGCACCCGAGACGAAACTGTCGGGTTCGATCAAAATCGACGGATCGTCGACGGTCTACCCGATCTCTCAAGCGGTGGCCGAAGAGTTCATGAAAAAACATAAAGACGTTCAGATTACAGTCGGCCTGTCCGGATCGTCCAACGGCATCAAAAAGCTGATCTCGGGCGAGATCACGATCGCAGACTCCTCGCGCAAAATCAAGGACGAAGAGAAAAAACAACTGACCGACAAAGGCCAGGACACGGTCGAAATGCCGGTCGCGTTCGACGGTATTACGGTCGTCATTCACAAAGATAACGACTGGGCCAAAGAAATGACGGTCGAACAACTGAAGAAAATCTGGGAAAAGAACAGCACGGTGAAGCTGTGGAGCGATGTCGATCCTTCCTGGCCGAAAGAGCCGATCAAGCTGTACGGCCCGGGAACAGCTTCCGGCACGTTCGAGTTCTTCACGGAAGCGATCAACCACACGGCCAAAGAATCGCGCACGGACTTCACGCCGTCCGAGGATGACAACGTGCTGGTCAAAGGCGTAAGCTCCGACAAATACGCCATGGCTTACTTCGGATACGCCTACTACCTGGAGAACAAAGACAAGCTGCAAGCCGTCGCCATCAAAAAAGACGCCAACTCGCCTGCGGTCGCGCCTTCCATCGAGACGATCGAAAAAGGCACGTACGCTCCGCTGAGCCGTCCGGTTTTCGTCTACCCGCTGAAGAGCGAGCTGGCTAAGCCGGAAGTCAAAGAATTCCTGAAGTTCTACATGAGCGCGGAAGGTCAAAAGCTGGTCGAGCAAGTCGGCTACATCAAGCTTCCGCAAGCGATGTACGACAAAAACCTGGAAGCTTTGAAATAATCCCGATTCAAAAGCGTTCCGCATGCCAATGAAATAAGGATGACATGGCACTCCGCAAGCGAAAGTGTGGGAGTGCCTGTCGTCTTGTATGCCGCACTCACATTATGAAGCGGAGGATAGTCGTTATGGCTGTAAAACGGGAAGCCTTTCCCAAGGTTCCATCGCCCGAATCGCCGGCTTCGCAAAACCGAGCGGCTAAGGGCTCCAACATGAACCTGAAGCTCAAAGCGCCGCTGTTCAGCGCCGACCGGATTATGCCGAAGATCCTGCTCTTGTTCGCCGTCATGTCGATCCTTACGACGGTCGGGATCGTTGTGATATTGATTACGGAATCGGCCGGGTTTTTCCGCGCCGTGCCGATCTGGGATTTCCTGACGGGAACCGAATGGACGCCCCTGTTCGCCGAGCCGAAGTTCGGCGTGCTCCCGTTGGTCGGCGGCACGATGATGATCACGCTGATCGCGTCTGTCGTCGCGCTGCCCATCGGGTTGTTCAGCGCCATTTACCTCAGCGAATACGCGCCGGACCGCGTTCGTCACGTGCTGAAGCCGGTGCTTGAAATATTGGCCGGGGTTCCGACGATCGTATACGGATTTTTCGCCTTGAACCTCGTCACGCCGATTATCAAATACTTCTTGCCGCAGACGGATACGTTTAACGCGCTCAGCGCGGGCATCGTCGTCGGCATCATGATTATCCCGATGATCTGCTCCCTCAGCGAAGACGCGATGAGCGCCGTGCCGAAGCCGATCCGCCATGCGGCTTTCGCATTGGGAGCGACCAAGCTGGAGGTCGCCTGGAAGGTGGTCGTGCCGGCGGCGTTCTCCGGCATCGTCGCCTCGTTTGTGCTCGGGTTGTCCCGCGCGATCGGCGAGACGATGATCGTCGCCCTGGCGGCGGGCGCCATGCCGAACCTCAGTTGGAACCCGCTGGAGAGCATGGAGACCTTGACGGCTTATATCGTCGCGGTCAGCGGCGGAGACACGCAATACGGCTCGGTGGAATACCGGACGCTGTATGCGGTCGGCATCACGCTGTTTGTCATGACGCTGGCGATGAACATCTTGGCGGGCTACATCTCCCGCCGCTTCCGGGAGGAATATAAATGACCGCATTTCAGAACAGCGAGGCCGAACTGCGGCGGATTCACCGC
Source organism: Paenibacillus thermoaerophilus (assembly GCF_005938195.1). Classification (GTDB taxonomy): domain Bacteria; phylum Bacillota; class Bacilli; order Paenibacillales; family Reconciliibacillaceae; genus Paenibacillus_W; species Paenibacillus_W thermoaerophilus. The sequence continues at coordinate 12,962 of NZ_VCQZ01000011.1, read as the reverse complement.
CGCAAGCGGATCAATTCGTTCGCTCACGGTTTGTTTTTCGCTTCGACCACCGTCGGCGTAATCGCTCTCGCCACGCTGCTCATCCAGGTCGTCAGCCAAGGAGCGGGCTGGCTCGATTGGAGCTTCCTGACGGAATTTTCGTCGCGCATACCTTCGAACGCGGGCATCAAAGCGGCGTTTTTCGGAACGCTGTGGCTGATGGCGATTACCGCTCCTCTTACCTTTATGATTGGCGTCAGCACGGCGATTTATTTGGAGGAATACGCGAAGGACACGAAAATCAGCCGCATCATCCAGACGAATATTTCCAACCTGGCGGGCGTGCCGTCGATCGTCTACGGATTGCTGGGCTTGACGATTTTCGTTCGTTTCTTGAACTTCAAAGACAGCATCCTGTCCGGAGCGCTGACGATGACGCTGCTGGTGCTTCCGATTATTATCGTGGCCGCGCAGGAAGCGATCCGGGCCGTTCCCGTGTCCCTGCGGCACGCCTCGTATGCGCTTGGCACGAACCGCTGGCAGACGATTCTTCGCGTCGTGCTCCCGTCCGCATTTCCGGGCATTTTGACGGGCAGCATCCTGTCGCTCTCGCGCGCGATCGGGGAGACCGCTCCGCTGATCGTCATCGGGGCGGTCGGCTACGTGGCGTTTACGCCGACCAGCGTATTCGACCGGTTCACGGTGATGCCGATGCAGATCTACACCTGGGCGAGCCAGCCTCAGGCGGAATTCCAGAACGTCGCGGCGGCGGGCATCATCGTGCTGCTGATCATGCTGCTGGGCATGAACGCGTTCGCGATCTACCTGCGCAACCGATTCCAGCGCAAATAAACCCTTGCCAGGGTCTAACCATATAGCGGAGGGGTCTACATGGCCATCGTTGAAATCGAGAAATGCAACCTGTATTATACCGATTTTCATGCCTTGAAGGATATCAGCATGGCGATCGAAGAAAAATCGATCACGGCGTTTATCGGGCCTTCCGGCTGCGGCAAGTCGACGCTGCTGCGGACGCTGAACCGGATGAACGACATGATCAAGGGGGTTCGGATCGAAGGGCGGATCGCCATTCACGGAACGAACATCTATGATCCGGACGTCAACGTGGAGATGCTCCGCAAAAACGTCGGCATGGTGTTCCAACAGCCGAACCCGTTCCCCAAGTCGATCTACGACAATGTCGCCTACGGGCCGCGCATCCACGGAATCCGCGGCAAAGCGGAGCTCGACGAAATCGTCGAGCGCAGCCTGCGCGGAGCGGCGCTCTGGGACGAAGTGAAGGACCATCTGAAGAAATCGGCGTACGGCTTGTCCGGCGGTCAGCAGCAGCGCCTCTGCATCGCCCGCGCTCTGGCCGTCAACCCGGAAATTTTGCTGATGGACGAACCGACGTCGGCGCTCGATCCGATCTCCACGCTGAAGATCGAAGAACTGATTCAAGAGCTCAAAAACAGCTATACGATCATTATCGTCACGCACAACATGCAGCAAGCGGCGCGCGTCTCCGACAAAACGGCTTTCTTCCTGAACGGGGAAGTGGTGGAGTACGCGGATACGGTGAAGCTGTTCTCCAATCCGGAGGATCAGCGCACGGAAGATTACATTACCGGCCGATTCGGCTGATGAACCCGGAGGGGAACATATGGCGAACCGTCAGCAGTTTGAGACGAATCTGAACGATTTGAAAGCCGTGCTCATCGAGATGGCCGGCAAGGTCGAGCGTGCCATACAGGAAGCCGTGCAGTCTCTCCAGGAGGGCGATCAGCGCCTGGCGCAAAAGGTCATTCAATCCGACCCCGAGATCAACTCGCTGGAGGAGAAGATCGACGAGATCGGCACGAATCTGATCGCCACGCAGCAGCCGGTCGCGAAGGACCTGCGGCGCATTATCGTGGCGTTCCGCATCGCCTCGGATTTGGAGCGCATGGCCGATCTGGCCGTCGATATCGCCAAAGTAACGATCCGGATCGGCGATCAGCCGCTGATGAAGCCGCTGGTCGACATTCCGCGCATGGCCGAAATCGCCCAGTTGATGACGGCGGAGAGCATCCAGTCCTACATCAACGAGAACGTCGATCTGGCCTACAAAATGGCGCTGATGGACGACGAGGTCGACAAGCTGCACTCGCAGATCATGCGGGAGATGTTCGTCTTCATGGTGGAAAATCCCAAGATCGTCAACCAGGCGATTCTGCTGTGCTTCGTCAGCCGCTATCTCGAACGGATGGCGGACCATGCGACGAATATCGGCGAGAGCGTCGTTTATCTCGTGCGGGGCAAGCGCCCGGATTTGAACACGTAACCGGGCATGCCCGGCCGCGTCCCCTCATCCTGTTGCAAAAGGGATCAACCATCATGAAATCTTGGACTCATCCTCGGGATTCCTTGCCGATTGCGGAAGGGCTGGCCGGCAGGCTGGCCCTCGGCCCTGTCGGTCTGATTGCGTTGGATCTGGATGGAACCGCTTCGTTCGACCGCAGCAGGGATGCGGCCGTCCGGGAACAGCTATTGGTTCGGCTCCGGCAGTTTGCCCGTGAACGGCAAGACGGATCCGACCGTCTGTTTGACGATTGCGAGCTTGGCGGAGACATTTATCTGTACGCCCATTATCCGGGGGCGGACGAACGGGAGGCCGCCGGCAAGCTTGCCGCGCTGGCGGAGTCGATCCGGCTGTACGCGGAGCGCGAGCTGCCCGAGAGTTTCCGCGCGGATGGGCGAAGCCTTCAGATCGGCTTCGCGATCATCAGGCCGGATGACGGCCGGGACCTGGCGTCTGCGGTCTATTCGGCCATGAAGCGCTCGCTTCGGGAAGCCGGGAGCGTGCCGGCCGATTCGGAAGAAAGCGAGCTCGGCAAGCTGTTTGCCGATATTCTCGACGAACGCGCCATTCAATCCGTGTTTCAGCCGATCGTGTCGCTGGCCGATTCGTCGGTGTTCGGTTACGAGGCGCTGACCCGCGGACCGGCGGGTTCGTCTTTCAACTCGCCGCTGCCGCTGTTTCAGTTCGCCCAACGGTCGGGAGGTCTTCACAAACTGGACCGGTTGGCCCGGGAGAAGGCGATCGAAGGCTTCCGTCCGGCGCATGACCAGCAGAAAATTTTCATCAATATTCCCGCCCAAATCATCCACGACCCGCAATTCACGCCGGGCGAAACTCTCCGCATCCTTGAACGGACCGGCATCCGGCCCAGGCAAATCGTATTCGAGATTACCGAACGCAGCTCCATCGAAGACTTCGACACCGCCAAAAAAATATTGCGCCATTACCGCAGCCAAGGCTATCAGATCGCCATCGACGACGCTGGCGCCGGCTACTCCTCCCTGCAGGCCATCGCCGAGCTTCAGCCGGATTTCGTCAAGATCGACCGCTCGCTCATCGACCGGGTGGACAAGGAGAAGACGAAGGAGCATCTGCTGGAGATGTTTGTGTCCTTCGCCCGCAAGATGAATATCCGGCTGGTGGCCGAAGGAATCGAACGGCGGGAGGAATTGATGAAAGTCGCGCAGTTGGGAATCCACTTTGCCCAAGGGTATTTGCTGGGCCGTCCCCATGCCGAGCTGAAGGAGCCCGACGAAGAGCTGAAGCGGATCATCTCTGGCAGCCACCGGCTGTCGCCGGCATCAGGCGGTTCGTTGCGAATCGGCGCATTGGGCACTTCGATCGCGACGTTCGACTGGCAGGAACCGATCTCGTCGGTGGCGACATTGTTCCGGGAGCAGGAGGACGAACAGGGGGCTGTCATCGTCCGGGATCAAAGGCCGGTAGGACTAATGATGAGGGAAAAGCTGTTTCAGCAGCTTTCCGGCCAGTATGGCGTGTCCTTGTTCTGGAACCGTCCGATTTATCAACTGATGGACCCGCATCCCCTGGTCGTCGACGAAAGCCTGCCGATCGAGCAGGTCTCCCGTATGGCAATGTCCCGCGACAGCAACAAGCTGTACGACTACGTCATCATCTCACGGGAAGGGAAAATTGCCGGCGCGACGTCCATCCGGGATATTCTGGAGAGGGTGACGCACGAGCGCATGGAGCAAGCCCGCGTCTCCAATCCGCTGACGGGCCTTCCCGGGAACCGGCAGATCCAGCGGGAGCTGCGCAGGCGAATCAGCCTCGCGCAGCCGTTCTCCGTCATTTACGCCGACCTCGACTATTTCAAGTGGTTTAACGACCGGTTCGGCTTCCAGCGCGGCGACGAGCTGATTCAATACACGGCGGAAGCGATCCGGCAGGCCGTGTACGGGAGCGGGGAGGCGGACGATTTTCTCGGTCATATCGGAGGCGACGATTTTATCGTCATGACGGGCGCGTCCCGCCCGGAGACGGTGTGCGAACGGATCATCGAGATATTTGAACGCGATATCGGCGCCTTTCTGGGAGAAGACGCAGGTCCTGTTCTCGACCGGGAGGGCAATCCCGTGAACAGCGGCGGAATTCACGTCTCGTTGTCCCTCGTGGTCTGCAGGCAATGCGTCGGTCTGACGCCGGAAGCGATCTCGGAAGCGGCAGCGTCGCTCAAGAAGCAGGCCAAAGCCAAGCCGGGCAGCGTTTTCGTCTGCGGCTGCTTCGGACAGCAGCTTGAGTCCGATTTTACATAAACCCGAGAAGCTGTCCGAGACTCCGGACGGTGACGATGCGGCGTATCCCTGCTTTCCGCAGGGATATTTTTTTGTCGGCGGACGGCAAAATCCAGACGGCGTCCATGCCCGCCTGGGTGGCTCCGACGACATCGTTCCGCCAGGAGTCGCCGACCATAACCGCGCCGGAAGGCGGGACGCCCAGCGATTCGCTGACCGACAGGAACGCCTTCGCCGCGGGCTTGCGGGCGCCTGTCCGATGGGGCGTGAAGATGCGGTCGGCAGGGAAGTAGGCGGTCAGGCCCAGTTTTTCGAGACATTCGCTCTGATCCGCCCGGAACCCGTTGGAGAGGATGGCGAGCTGATACCGTCCGGACAGCTCGGAGATGACACGGAGAGCATCCGGGACGGCGACCGCTTCGCGGGCCTGGTGGGATTTGAGTCCGGCAAAAAACGAATGGGCGAACGACGGCGTGACTTCCAGCGGATACGGCTTCAAGGCGTATGCCAAGCAAGCGGTCCGCGCCTCGAACTTCTCGCGCGTGCGGAGCAGGGAGCCGCGCTTTCTCCTCCATTCGGTCATGTAGCGGTTTTTGACGTCGGCGGGGTTCCAGTCCGGCCAATCCGACGACCAGCGGGCCGTGAACTCCTCCAGCGTCTTGGCGAAGCAATGCTCCAACGTCCGCTGCCGGTCGATCAGCGTATTGCTGACGTCGAAGATCGCCAACTTTTTCGGGGAAGGGAAGAACCGGTTATGTTTATTGCCGTTCATGCGGAATCACCTCGGTTTTCCTTCCTACAACCTTATGCGGGAGAGGGCCAAATATGCTATGATGGATGGTATGGACGCGCACGGCAAAGGAGGAGTGGGTTGATGCGCAAGCTGGTAGTGATCGACGGCAACAGCGTGGCTTATCGGGCGTTTTTCGCTTTGCCCGCCTTGAGCAATTCGAGCGGCCTTCACACGGGAGCCGTGTACGGCATGACTACGATGCTGCTGAGGCTGATCGAGGAGGAGAAGCCGACGCATTTTCTCGCCGCGTTCGACGCGGGCAAAGTGACGTTCCGCCACTCGCAGTACGGCGAATATAAGGGAGGGCGGCAAAAGACGCCGCCGGAGCTGTCCGAGCAGTTTCCCGTAATCCGCAATCTGATCGAGGCGATGGGCATCCGCCAGTTCGAGCTGGAGGGCTACGAAGCGGACGACATCATCGGCACGATAACGAAGCTGGCGGAGCAGGATGATGTGCAGGCGGTTGTCGTCACGGGCGACAAGGATATGCTGCAACTGGCTTCGGAGCGGGTGACGATCGCCCTCACGCGCAAGGGGGTCAGCGAGATCGAGCGGTTCGATCCGGCCCATATTCGCGAGGTGTACAATCTCGCGCCGGACCAGATCCGCGATCTGAAGGGGCTTATGGGCGATGCGTCCGACAATATCCCCGGCGTGCCCGGAGTCGGGGAGAAGACGGCGCTGAAGCTGCTGCACGAGTACGGCACGGTGGAGCAGGTGCTGGCGCATGTCGACGAGCTGAAGGGCAAGCTGCGGGAGAATATCGCCAACCATGCGGACGACGCGCGGATGTCCAAGGAGCTGGCGACCATCTTCCGGGAAGTTCCGATGGAGGCCGATTGGGACGCGCTGCGGTTCGCCGGGCCGGACAAGCCGAAACTGGCGGAACTGTTCCGCAAGCTGGAATTCCGTTCGCTGATCGACAAGCTTGATCTGGGAGGCGGAGCGGGAGCCGAACCCGCCGAGAGCGACGAGCAGGAGGAAGCGCTTGAGGTCGTCAGGGTGACTGCGGACCGGCTCGGCGACCTGGTGAAGCGGCTCGGCGAGGTGAAGGCGTTTGCGGCCGAAGTCACCGGCGACAATCCGCATACGGGCGACGTGCACGGCCTGACCTTCCTGGCCGGTCAGACCGCTTATTACGTGCCGTTCGGGCTGCTGGCCTCGGACGAAGCCTCCGCGCTTCGCGAGTGGCTGGCCGATCCGGAGATCCCCAAGATCACCCACGACGCCCACCGGACGGAAGTCGCCCTTCACTGGCGCGGCCTGCCGCTTCGGGGCGTGGCGTTCTGCACGATGCTGGCCGGCTATTTGCTGGACCCGACGGAAGCGGGGCATACGCTGGGCCTGCTGGCGCGCAAGTACGAATGCGGCTCCGTGCCCGAGAACGAAGACGTGTACGGCAAAGGCGCGAAGTTTAAAGTGCCGGACGAGCAGACGCTTGCCGCCTTCGGCGCCCGCCGCGCGCTTGCGATCTCGCGCCTGGAATCCAAGCTCTCAGAGCTGCTGAAGCAGAACGGCATGGAGTCGCTGTATCACGAGCTGGAGCTGCCTCTGTCGGGGCGTCTGGCCGCGATGGAGACGACGGGCGTGCGGGTCGACGCCGGGGCGCTCGAAGCTTACGGCGAGGAGCTGAAACAAAGTATCGCCCGCCTGGAGAAGGACATTTACGAGCTGGCCGGCACGGAATTCAACATCGGCTCCACCAAGCAGCTCGGCGAGATTTTGTTCGACAAGCTCAAGCTGCCGGTCGTCAAAAAGACGAAAACCGGCTACTCGACCGACGCCGAGGTGCTCGAAAAGCTGGAGCCTTACCATGATATCGTGAAGCATATTTTGCATTACCGCCAGCTTACCAAGCTGCAATCGACGTATATCGAGGGTCTGCTGAAGGAGGTCCGGCCGGAGACGGGCAAAATTCACACCTACTACCAGCAGACGATCGCGGCTACGGGGCGGCTCAGCAGCCAATTCCCGAATCTGCAGAACATTCCGATCCGGCTGGAGGAAGGCCGCAAGATTCGCCGGGTGTTCGTGCCGTCGGAGCCGGGATGGGTCATCCTGGCCGCCGACTACTCGCAGATCGAGCTCCGCGTGCTCGCGCACATCTCCGGCGACGAAGGGCTGAAGGAAGCGTTCCGGACCGGCCTCGACGTGCACACGAAGACGGCGATGGACGTCTTCGGCGTAAGCGAGGACCAGGTTGACGCGAATATGCGCCGGCAGGCGAAAGCCGTCAACTTCGGCATCGTCTACGGCATCAGCGGCTTCGGCCTGTCCCGCAACCTCGATATTTCGCCGAAGGAGGCCGAGGCGTTTATCAAGCAGTATTACGAGACGTTCCCCGGGGTGCGCGCCTACATGGACAATATCGTCGCGACCGCGCGCGAACAGGGTTACGTCACGACGTTGCTGAACCGCCGCCGGTATTTGCCGGAGATCAAGGCTTCGAACTTCAATCTGCGCTCGTTCGCCGAGCGGACGGCGATGAATACGCCGATACAGGGCACGGCCGCCGACATTATCAAGCTGGCGATGGTGAAAATCGCGGACCGGCTCGAATCGGAAGGGCTGTCCAGCCGCATGCTGCTAACGGTGCACGACGAATTGGTGTTCGAGGTTCCGCCGGACGAGCTGGAGACGATGAAGCGGCTCGTGCCGGAAGTGATGGAGTCGGCTCTGGAGCTGGACGTGCCTCTGAAAGTGGACGTAAGCTGGGGAGACAATTGGTACGAAGCGAAGTGAGAAAGGAGAGACGGCCGGATGCCGGAATTGCCTGAGGTCGAGACGGTACGCCGGACGCTGGAGAAGCTCGTGTCGGGCAAGACGATCGAGTCCGTAACCGTCCGTCTGCCGCGGATCGTGCGCCGCCCGGACGATCCGGAAGCGTTCGCGATGCTGCTGGCGGGGCAGACGATCCGTTCGATCGGCCGGCGGGGCAAATTTTTGCGGTTCGTGCTCGACGATTACGTCTTGTTGTCGCATCTGCGCATGGAAGGCCGATACGGCGTCTATCCCGCGGAGGAGCCGGCGGAAAACCATACGCACGTTTTCTTCCGGTTTACGGACGGCCTGGAGCTTCGCTACCGGGATGTCCGGCAGTTCGGAACGATGGATGTGTTCCCGATCGGGGAGGAATGGCGTTCCGAGCCCCTGCATAAACTGGGACTGGAGCCGTTGGACGAGTCGTTTACCGTACAAGCCCTTCGCAACGCGATAGCCGGGCGGACGACGAAGCTGAAGCCGCTGCTGCTGAATCAGGAGATTGTCGCCGGACTCGGGAACATATACGTCGACGAAGCGCTGTTCGCTGCCGGACTACATCCGGAGCGGACGGCGGACTCGCTTACGAGGTCCGAACTGAACCGCCTTCACGAAGCGATCGTCCAAACGTTGACGGACGCCGTGAACGCAGGCGGCTCGTCGATCAAGTCGTACGTCAACGGCCAAGGCGAGATGGGCATGTTCCAGCAGCAATTAAACGTGTACGGCCGCAAAGGCCAGCCTTGCGTCAAATGCGGCGGACCGGTCGAGAAGTTTGTGCTGGGCGGCCGCGGCACGCATATCTGCCCGGCCTGCCAGCCGGTCCGGAAAAGGAAAAGGTAACTCCGCACCTTGGGCGCGCTCGCTCCATATGATAGGGAAGAACCCGGCAGGGAAGTTCCTGGAGCGAGGGAGTGGTGCGGCGTGTGGCCGACAGTCTTGTTGTTGGCGTTGGCGGTCAGTCTGGACGGATTCGGCGCAGGCGTCACGTACGGCTTGCGCAAAATCCGCGTTCCCTGGTTGTCGGTGGCGATTATCGCCGTCTGTTCCGGCGCGGTTATCGCGCTGTCGATGGCCGTCGGCCGGCAGCTCGAAGCGGCGATCGATCCGCGCTGGGCGAAGGTGCTGGGCGCATGGATCTTGATCGGCATCGGCTGTTGGGCGCTTGTCCAGTTTCTGCTGCGGGGGAACAAGGAGACGGCAGAAGCGGCTTCCTTGCGTCCGGAGGACGCCGACATACAGGAAACTTGCGTATTTCATTGGGAATGGAAATCCGTCGGATTGGTGATTCGCATCTTGCGCACGCCGTCTCTGGCGGACATGGACCGGTCGGGGACGATCACTTCCGGCGAGGCGTTGTGGCTTGGTCTGGCGTTGTCTCTGGACGCCTTGGGGGCGGGGATCGGAGCCGCCTTGCTGGGATTGCCGGTCCTGGCGACGTCGGCCGGCATCGCGTTGGTCAGCGGCGTGTTTATCGCGGCGGGGCTGCAGATGGGATATTGGCTGTCGCATGTGCGCTGGATACGGAAGCTGGCGCTTCTGCCGGCGTTCCTGCTTATCGTGCTGGGCGTCAGCAAATTGTTCGGTTGAAAAGAGGTGAAGGCATGCGAATCGGACTTACGGGCGGCATCGCCTGCGGCAAAAGCACAGTGGCGGCGATGCTGGCGGCGAGGGGAGCGGCGATCATCGATGCCGACCGCGTCGCCCGCGAGGTGGTGGAGCCGGGCAAGCCGGCTCTCGCCGCCGTCGCGGCGGAATTCGGGCCGGGTGTGTTGGACGAGAACGGCGGACTGAACCGCAAGGCGCTTGGGGCTATTGTCTTCGCGGACGCGAAGAAACGGCGCAAGCTGGAGAGCATCCTGCATCCGGCCATTCGGGAAAGAATGGACAAGCTGGCGGAGGAAGCGGAAGCGCGCGATCCGGACGCGATCGTCATCGCGGATATCCCGCTGCTGTACGAGAGCGGGCTCCAGGATCGGTACGAGCGCGTGCTGGTTGTTTATGTTCCGCCGGAAATCCAGCTTCGGCGCTTGATGGAGAGGGACAAGCTGTCCGAAGCGGAGGCCCGAAGCAGATTGGCGGCCCAGTGGCCGATCGATCGCAAGCGCGAGCTGGCCGACGACGTCATCGACAACAGCGGCACCCTGGAAGAGACGGAAAGGCAGCTTGATGCCTGGTGGCGCAAGCTCGTGGCCCGGTCATGAGGGTGATGCGAACGCTCGGTGCGATGCGGTCCTCCCGCGTATTCCGGCTGCGGAAGCGCTGGTACGCCCTGCTGCTGGTACTGGTGGTCTTGGGGTTGTTCGCCCGATCCGAGTGGCTGTTCAAATGGATGTATCCGATTCATTACGAGGAATTGATCCGATCCGAAGCCGAGAAGCATCAGGTTGACCCTTATCTGGTGGCCGCGATCGTCCAGGTGGAGAGCAGATACGATCCCGCCCGGCGATCTTCCAAAGGCGCGGTCGGCCTTATGCAAATCATGCCCGATACCGCCAGATGGGCGGCCGAAGTCAAGAAGATGCGGATAGATGCGGTTGCCTATCTGCACGATCCGGCCGTGAATCTCGATATCGGATCTTGGTACATATCCTCCCTGATCCGTGAGTTCGACGGAAACCATACGGCCGCGATCGCCGCTTACAACGGGGGGCCGGGCAATGTGAGACAATGGCTCGCTTCCGGCGTCTGGGACGGGACGCTTGACGGAGCGAAAGCGATCCCGTTCGGGGAGACCCGGCATTTCGTGCAGCGCGTTTATTATTTTTGGGACAAGTATCATCGGGTATACGGCCCGCCGCAATAGCGAAAACCGGTCGCTCCTTCGAGGACCGGTTCCGCTTTAAGCGTCATAATTATTTCGCTTGACCGGCTTGACCAGCCAATTGTTGTTCGGCGATTTGTACGAGGCGGCGAGTGATGTTGCCACCGATCGCGCCCGTGTCGCGAGTTGCTACGTTACCCATGTAGCCATCTTGCGGGATAGCGATCCCCAGCTCTTGAGCCACTTCGTATTTCAGTTGGTCGAGGGCGTTCGAGGCTTGAGGTACTACCAGCGTATTGCTGCTGTTGTTTCTAGCCATGTTGTTCACCTCCTTGCCGTTGGTAGTCCTATTATGTGCGGCTCGATTGAGGCTATAACAGGGAAAGTCCGGTAACACAAGAAAGGACAAAGGAGGTTATCCGCGATGAGATGTCCATTTTGCGATCATTCCGGCACCAAGGTGCTTGACTCCCGCCCGGCCAACGACAACCGGTCGATCCGCAGGCGGCGCGAGTGCGAGCGCTGTCTGCGCCGGTTCACGACGTTCGAGATGGTGGAGGAAACCCCGTTGATCGTCATAAAAAAGGACGGCAGCCGGGAAGAATTCAGCCGGGACAAAATGCTGAGGGGCCTGATCCGCGCCTGCGAGAAGCGACCCGTGTCCGTAGAGACGCTGGAGGGGATCGTCAGCGAAGTCGAGAAAGAATTAAGAAGTCACGCGCACGCTGAAGTGGAGAGCCGGGAGATCGGCGAGCTGGTGATGAAGGAGCTGTACCCGGTGGACGAAGTCGCCTACGTGCGGTTCGCGAGTGTATACCGGCAGTTCAAGGACATCAACATGTTTATGAAGGAACTGAATGAGCTTTTGATTCGTTCGCCGCAAAATTGATCGGCGACGTTAGGGAAGGAAGCGGCATCCCGCAGGCGGGGTGTCTTTTTTGTTGCGCCGGAATTTTTTCAATGCGGATGCTTCCCGATTGTTGACAATGATTCAATTGGCATGATATTATACATCTTGTCGCTGTTGAAAAGACAAGCATTTGGGGCCATAGCTCAGCTGGGAGAGCGCATCGCTGGCAGCGATGAGGTCAGGGGTTCGATCCCCCTTGGCTCCATAAATGAAAGTCGATCCGAAGGGATCGACTTTTTTGTTGTATGCCCAGCATGGGCGTCATCCCTTAGCCCAAGGTTCCCATCGAACGGAACACCAAGCGAACTCATGTAAGGCATTCCGAAAAGGTTTCACGCATGAGGTTCTCCTTCGTGCTTTGCAGTACTTACCGCTTTGAAATGCGGCGATGAACCGGCTAGTGCTTGTACTCCCGAAGCTGAAGTGAACAGTGAACGATTATCACCCCATTCAGCTAAAAGGAATTTGAGGATTATGTGCAATCCGAAGGATTTCCTCCGCTTTTGACTCCGGTGATTTATGACGAAGGTTAATCAAGACTTTGCAAAGCTCTTCCTCGGAGGTCCACATTAAAACGGTGCAGTCATTTTTATTCAATTCCATGCATATTATATATCATATGATATATAAATAATGATATTTAATGTGCCATTAAAGGGGATGGGAGTGAGTGGCATGTTGAGAAAAGAGCTTGTCAAACAAGAGATTGAGGGAAATCTTGAGAGGAAAGTCGCATCGGATCCGACGCTTCATAATGTACAATTGCTCATCCATTCGGATAAGCTAGATATCCATTGGCTTATGGCTGCGGGAAAAACAGATGAGGGATTGGCTCATCCGCATCAGCCCTTTCACACGGCAAGTGTCGGTAAGACGTTTACTTCAGTAATCGTAGCTAAACTGGTCGAAAGCGGACTCGCCAAATTTGAAGATCCCGTTGCTGATCATGATAGCGTCCCGTCAAGTGGTGTAAAATCGATTTCTACTTTGTGACTCATATTTATTTCTGCAAGAGCATAGCAGACGTTAAAAGTGGATCACTGTCAAGAAAGTGGACACAACTTTTATCCTGCCTGGAGTTGCTCATAGTACCTTTTTTCGTACAAATACGGAGTCAGATAACCGATCGACGAATGGATACGGATGCGGTTATACTCCAA